>NZ_JBSFVR010000449.1:0-5272 GCF_053592415.1 Streptomyces sp. NPDC002690
GGACGGCGGGCCGCGGTGGGCCGGCGGACCGGCCGGGCTCAGAGGGGTGGCAGGCCGTCCGGTGCCCCACCGTGCTGGGCCGTCCGGTGCCCCGTGAGCCCGGCTCGCCTGCCGGCCCTCAGGGGCGGGAGGGCGCCCGGTCGGTCAGGCCCGCTGGTGCAGACCGCGCCCGGCGAGGCTCAGGAACGCCTCGCCGACGGCCTCCGAGAGGGTCGGGTGCGGGTGGATGTGGTGGGCGACGTCGGACGGTTCCGCGTCCCAGCCGACGACGAGCTGGCTCTCGGCGATCATCTCCGAGACGTGCGGGCCGACCAGATGGACCCCGAGCACCCGGCCCGCCCGCTCGGCGATCACCTTCACCATCCCGCCCTGCCCGTGCACCATCCCCTTGGCGACGGCGGTCAGCGGCAGGGTGTTCACCACCACGTCGTGTCCCGCGTCGCGCGCCTGGGCCTCGCTCAGCCCGACCGCCGCCGTCTGCGGCGACGCGTACGTGATCCGGGGGACCGTCGCGTAGTCCACCGGGGCGGTACGCAGCCCGGCCAGCGCCTCCGCGACCAGCAGGCCCTCCGCGAAGGAGGCGTGGGCCAGGCCCAGGGACGGCGGCGGCAGCAGGTCGCCCACCACGTGGATGCCCGGCACCGGGGTCTCCAGCCGGGACCAGTCCGCGGGCACCACGTGGCCCCGGCCGTCCGCGACCAGTCCGGCCGCCGCCAGCCCGAGCCCGTCGGTCACCGGTGTCCGCCCGACGGCGACCAGGAGGCGTTCGGCCGTGAGCTCACGTGTCCCGCCCCGGGCGTCGCGCAGGACCGCCCGTATCCCGCCGTCGACGAGATCCGCCCCCTCGACCCGCGTCCCGGTCCGCACCTCGATGCCCCGGCGTTTCAGGCCGCGTGCCAGGTGCCGGGAGACGTCGGCGTCCTCCAGCGGTACAAGGCGGTCGGCCGCTTCCACGAGCGTCACCTCCGCCCCCATCGAGCGGTGCAGCGAGGCGTACTCCACCCCGATCGCCCCGCCGCCGAGGACCAGAACCGAGGCGGGCAGCCCCGGCGCGAACAGGGCATCGTCGCTCGTCACCACGTGCCGCCCGTCCGGTACGAGACCTGGCAGCATCCGCGGCCTCGACCCGGTGGCGAGCACGACCCCACGGCTGGCCCGTACTTCGCCGAGACCGCCGATCCGGGCGGTGCGCGGACCGGTCAACTCGGCGTGCCCGGTGACCACATGCACCCCGGCATGGCTCACATGGCTCTCCACGCCCCGGTGGTTGCGCGCCACGATGTCGTCACGGGTGGCCGTCAGCGCGTCCCAGTCGACGGCCTCGACCTTCGCCTTGATGCCCCAGCGCTCCCGCGCCTCGGTGATGCCGTCCACGAGTTCGGCGGCGTGCAGCATTGCCTTGCTGGGGACGCACCCCCGGTGCAGGCAGGTCCCGCCCAGCTTGTCCCGTTCGGCAAGCACCACCGTCAGGCCGAGGGCCGCCGCCCGCAACGCGGTGGAGTAGCCACCGGTCCCGCCCCCGATCACCAGAACGTCGGGCTGGGCGGGGACGGTCGTGGTTCCGCGCGTCGTCGTCATTGCTCCACTCTCGGCCCGGACCTTGCCATGAGTCCAAGGCAATGTTTCTGTGGAATCCATGCACGATCGTCATGGTGGAACCGAGGAGGGAACCACCGCATGAGCCTGCGGCAGATGGAGTATCTGCTCACCGTCGTGGAGGAGTCGTCCTTCACCCGGGCCGCCGAACTGCTGCACGTGACACAGTCCGCCCTCTCCCACCAGATCAAGGCCCTGGAGCGTTCCGTCGGCGGCGAGTTGCTCGAACGGCTGCCGCGCGGGGTGCGCCTCACCCCGATGGGCCGGGCGTACCTCCCGCACGCGGAGCGGGCCGTCCGCAGCGCCGCCCAGGCCCGGCGTGCGGCCCGGGCGGCCGCCGGTGCGGAGGGCGGCGAACTGCACCTCGCGACCCTGCACGCGATCGCCGTCGGCATCCTGCCCGAGGTCTTCGCCCGCTGGCGCGACGCACATCCCCGCGTCACCCTCGTCCTCCACGAGTACGCGAGCACCCCCGCCCTCTCCGACGCCCTCGAACGCGGCCTCGCGGACCTCGCGGTGGGACCCGTCCCGCCCGGGTGGGCGGGGTACGTCCGCGAGATCGGCGAGGAGGAGATCGTGGTCGTCGTCCCCTTCGACGACCCGCTCGCCGGCCGGGCCCGCGTCCGGCTGCGGGAGCTTGCCGAGCGCGTCTGGGTGCGGTGCGCGATGGAGCCGGTCAGCGACGGACAGCCCTACCTGGACCTGGTCTGCGGGCAGGCCGGGTTCGTCCCGCGCACCGCCGTCCGTACCGAACACACTTCGACCGCCGTACGGATGGCCGCGGCCGGATCGGGCATCGTGGCGGCCCCCGCACACATGGTGCTCGGCGCGCTCGGCGAGGACTGCGCCGTGCTCGCGCTCGACCCGCCGTGGCGACGGCCGCTGGCCGTGTTCGCACGGACCGAACCGACTGGTGCGGCGGCCGGGTTCACCGATCTGCTGGCCGCCTCGTGGCCCGCGGAGGCGCCTGCCGCACTGGGCGGACTCGCGGCCCCCGCCCCCGCCCTCCCGCCTCCTACCCCCGCGGTCCCCTCCTGAGCAGCGCGACCGGGCGTGCGGCGAACAGTTCGGCGGCCTTCACCTCGCCGCCGCCGAACTCCCCCTCCTCGGAGAGGAGATCGTGCCAGGGTCCGGCATCCGGGAGCGGCAGGACCGTGTCGGCCCAGCCGTCCGCCTCGGTCAGTCGCAGTGAGAGCCGGGTCACCGCCGTGACCACCTCGCCCGACCGGCAGAACGCCACCACGTGCTCCGCCGCCGCACCCCGCGCCGTGAGGGGGGCGTACGTCCCCGACTCACCGAAGACGCTCGGGAGTTCGGCCCGGAGCCGGAGCACGGTGGCGGTCAGACGGGCCTTCTCGGCCGAAGTGCCCGATGCTTCTGCCGCCGCCGAGGATCCCGCTCCGGGCTGCGGCTCCGTGAAGGGCCGCCGGTTGTCCGGGTCGACCAGGGCGAGGTACTCCCGCTCGGTGCCCTGGTAGAGATCGGGGACCCCGGGCATCGTCAGATGGATGAGCGCCGCGCCCAGCACATTGGCCCGCACCTGGGGGGCGAGCGCACGGGCGAAGGCCGCGAGGAGATCCCGGGCGGGCCCCCCGGCGCTGCCGGGTCCTGCCGCGACGAAGTCGGACACCGCGCGCTCGTAGGAGGGGTCGGGTTCGGTCCAGGTGGTGTGCAGGCCCGCCTCGCGCACGGCCTTCAGCAGTGCGGGCTCCAGCCTGCCCGCCACCTCGGAGGCCGGAAGGTCCACACAGCTGTAGGCCGACTGCCAAGCCTGCCAGGCAAGTTGTCCGTCCGGGGCCTTCGCCCCCGTCGCGCCCGTCATCCGACGCACCAACTCCGCCCATCGGGAGGGGCATTCGGAGAGGACCGCGATCCGGGCGCGGACGTCGGCGCTGCGCTTCGTGTCGTGCGTGGTGAGCACCGTGCCGGTGGTCGGCCAGTCGCGCGCCAACCGGGCGCAGAACGCGTGGAATTCGGTGGGCTCCACCGCCGGCCTGCCTGGCCGACCGCCCACCTCGGTCGCCGAAATCAGCGGCACGTACCGGTAGAACGCCGTGTCCTCCACGGACTTGGCATGCAGGGCGGACGCCGTCTGGGCGAACCGGGCGCAGAAGGAGACCTGTTCGGGCCCGTTCCCCAGCTTGCCCAGCGCGAGTTCCCGCACCACGTCGACCGCCGCCGCCTCCTCGGGTACGGAGAACGCCGCTTTCGCGTCCCGTACCGCCTCCTGGGGGAGTGCCGCCTCGGCGGACTCGGAGACGGGCCCGCCCGCGCCGACGTACGGCCGGTACACCGGGACGCGGACCAGTAGTTCGGTCACGGCGGTGCGCAGCGCCCACGGGGCGTGGTCGCGCAGCCGGGGGTCCCGTGCGCAGATCCGTACGGCCAGCCGGGTGAGCCAGGCCGTCTCGGCGGCGAGGTCGTGGGCGGCCACGTGCCGGGCGGCCCGCCGTGCGGTCTCGGCCCAGGAGCCGCCACCGTCGGCGGACGGCTTTGCGAAGTCACGGTAGTGGCCGAGCAGTCCGGCGGCGCCGAGCGGGTCGACGAAGAGTCCGTCGATGCGGTGCAGGGCGTCGTAGCCGGTGGTTCCGGCCACCGCCCAGCCGGCCGGGAGGGTCTCCTCGCCGGTGAGGATCTTCTCCACCACCGTCCACCGGCTGCCGGTCCCCCCGGCCAGCCGCTCCAGATACCCGGCCGGGTCCGCGAGGCCGTCCGGGTGGTCGATGCGCAGTCCTTCCACGACACCGTCCCGGACGAGCTGGAGGATCTTGCCGTGGGTGGCGTCGAAGACCTCGGGGTGCTCGACCCGCACGGCGATCAGGTCCGAGATGGTGAAGAAGCGGCGGTAGTTCAGCTCGGTACGGGCCAGCCGCCACCAGCCGAGCCGGTAGTGCTGGGCCTCCAGCAGCTCGGGCAGCGCGAGATGCTCGCTGCCCGGGCGGAGCGGGAACTCCTGCTCGCCGTAGCGCAGCACGGAGCCGTCGACGGAGAACCGCCCGAGCTCGTCGCCGACCGGGCCCGCGAGGACCGGCAGCAGCACTTTGCCGCCGCCGCCCTCCCAGTCGATGTCGAACCAGCGCGCGTACGGCGAGGACGGCCCTTCGCGCAGCACCTCCCGGAGCGCCACGTTGTGGCGCGGGGACGCGGCCATGTGGTTCGGCACGATGTCGACGATCAGCCCGAGCCCGTGCGCGCGGGCCCTCGCCGAGAGCCCGCGCAGCCCGTCCTCGCCGCCCAGCTCGGCGCGGACCCGTCCGGGGTCGGTGACGTCGTACCCGTGCCGGGACCCGGGCACCGCCTCCAGGACCGGGGACAGATGCAGATGGGAGATCCCGAGCGAGGCGAGGTACGGGACCGCCTCCCCGGCATCCGCGAAGGTGAAGTCCGGTTGGAGCTGGAGCCGGTACGTGGCGGTGGGCGTCATGCCCGGTTACGTACCCACTCGCGGCCCGTCCGTGTCATCCGCCCCGCTCCCGGCTGCCCGCGACCGTCCGGATGCACCTGGGGGAATTCACCCGGACGGAGGGCACGGGACACGCCGTCGCAGGCCGGGACAGGGGGAGGTGGGCGCCGGAACCCGGTTCACCGCCGCCCCGGAGTCCTCGCGCTCCTCGATGTACGCCACCGACGTGGCGCGCATGATCGAGGCGCCGATCATCCACGTCAACGGTGACGA
>NZ_JBSFVR010000450.1:0-5268 GCF_053592415.1 Streptomyces sp. NPDC002690
ACGGGAGGGCCTCGGCAAGGGCCCGTCGTTCGGGGCGGGTTGGGGTTCGTTCCGCCGTGGTGGCACGCGGTGTTCGCGGTACGGGCGCGCGGGGGTCGGGCAGCACCAGCGTGACGACGCTGCCGGACTCACCGGCGCGCGCGGTACGGCCGCCCCGGTGGAGGTAGTCCTTGTGGTCGGTGGGCGGGTCCACGTTGACGACGAGGTCGAGGTCGTCGACGTGGATGCCGCGGGCCGCCACGTTGGTCGCGACGAGCGCCGTGACCTGGCCGTCCTTGAACTGGTCCAGGGTGCGGTTGCGCTGCGGCTGGGACCGGCCGCCGTGCAGGGCGGCGGCGCGGACACCGGCGGCGAGCAGACGCTTGGCGAAGCGGTCGGCGGCACGCTTGGTGTCGACGAACATGATCACGCGGCCCTCGCGGGCGGCGATCTTCGTGGCGACGGCCTTCTTGTCGGTGTCGTCCAGCACGTGCAGCACGTGGTGCTCCATCGTGGTGACGGCGCCGGCCGACGGGTCGACGGAGTGCACGACCGGGTCGGTCAGGAACATCTTGACCAGCCGGTCGATGTTCTTGTCCAGGGTCGCGGAGAACAGCATTCGCTGGCCGTCCGCCTCGACCTGCTTGAGCAGGGCGGTGACCTGCGGCATGAAGCCCATGTCGGCCATCTGGTCGGCCTCGTCGAGGACCGTGATGGAGACCTCGTCCAGGCGGCAGTCGCCGCGCTCGATGAGGTCCTTCAGCCGGCCGGGAGTGGCGACGAGCACCTCGGCGCCGCGCCGGAGCGTGGCGGCCTGCTTGGTGAGGGACATCCCGCCGACCACGGTCGCCAGGCGCAGGTTCACGGAGGTGGCGTACGGGGTGAGCGCGTCGGTCACCTGCTGGGCGAGCTCGCGGGTCGGGACCAGGACGAGGGCCAGCGGGGCGCGGGGCTCGCTGCGGCGTCCGGCGGTACGGGCCAGCAGCGCGAGGCCGAAGGCCAGCGTCTTGCCGGAGCCGGTACGGCCGCGGCCGAGGATGTCCCGGCCGGCGAGCGAGTTCGGCAGGGTGGCGCCCTGGATCGGGAAGGGGTCGGTGACGCCCTGCGCGGCCAGCGTCTTCAGGAGCGCGGCGGGCATGTCCAGCTCGGCGAACGCCTCGACGGCGGGCAGAGCGGGGGTGAGGGTCTCCGGCAGGGCGAACTCGCCGCCCTGCGGAGCGGCGGGGCGACGGCGCGCGGGAGCCTTGCCGGCTCCCCGGCGGGCGGGGGCGGCCTGGGACTGGGCGCGGCCCCGTCCACTCGGCTGACGGTTGCCGGCCGGGCGGTCCTGGCGTTCGAAGCGGGTCATACGGAAATTCCCTCCTGGGGGATTCCTGGGTCGCTGCGACATGCTTTACGGACCGCTTTCATGTGCGCCCCAGGATGCGGCACATGGCGGGTGCTCCGGCGACAGGACGCCCCGGAGACAGCACAAACCGGGGCCCGCACCGTGAAGGTGCGAGCCCCGGCTGCGAGGTACGCGTCCGGCCGAATTAGGCGGGGACGATGTTCTCCGCCTGCGGGCCCTTCTGGCCCTGCGTGACGTCGAAGGAGACCTTCTGGCCCTCCTGGAGCTCACGGAAGCCCGAGGTGGCGATGTTGGAGTAGTGGGCGAAGACGTCGGCGCCGCCGCCGTCCTGCTCGATGAAGCCGAAGCCCTTTTCCGAGTTGAACCACTTCACGGTTCCAGTAGCCATGTCATTCTCCTAAAAGAGGTGCAGTGCCGAGAATCCGCACTTCACGAATTCCAAGTCGCCGCATTGAGCCCCATCCGGAGAAAGCCGGAAAACAATAATGCGCCTGAGGAAGCATTCCCGTCAGGCGCACATAAAGTTCATGGGTACCAAAACTGCAACTGGAACACCGTAGCACGTCCTCCCGGCGAGTGGTGGATCTTGAGGCCCCGGATCTCGGAATCTTGTCCGCCGGTCACCCGCACGCCTGCCGCCTGCGGTGTTGCGGCGGTCGCGCCGGGGCGCCGACCCACGCGGGCGGCCGCCCCTCCCCGCCGTCAAGCGTGTGGCCCTGCGTCCGGCAGCAGCGGGAAGAGCCGTGTGACGACGGCCACGGGAAGCGCTCCCTCGGGCCGCGCGGCGGGGTCGCGGTCGCGCTCCCGGTATCCGGTCGGCAGACGGGTGACGAAGGCGGCGACCTCGGCGGCTTCCTCGGGGGTGAGGTGGACGACAGCACTGAAGGAAGGGTCACTCCGCCAAGAGGCGGGCGCCTCGTCCCGGCGCCCGAGCCGGTGCCGGTAGCTCTCTCGGGCGGGGCGGGGTGTGCGTGCCGGGGGTGCCCGTCGCCTCGTACCCCCGGCGGGTTCCGGAAGCCGTACGGGGCGAGGCGCGCCGGATCACCGTCGTCGGTGAGGACGTACTCCACCGCCCGTGCCGGGAGGCCACCGCCTTCGACACCCCCGGGGCGCTCCCGTCCGATCGACGACATGTTCGCCACCGACGAGGTGGCCGAGGGCGCGGGGCCGGCCGCCAATCAGGTGGGCGAGGACCTGCGGCGCGGCCGGACTCGGCGCGCGAGGTCCGGCCGCGACGTGAGACCCCGGCCTCAGCCCGCCTCGACCGGCCCCTCGTTCCCCCGGCGGACCGTGCGCAGGGCGCGGCCCGGGTGCCAGGAGCGGACGACGAGTTCCTCGCCGTCCATGCCGGTGTGGACCACCTCGGTGATGTCGACGCGGAAGAGGTGGAACGGCTCCGGGGGTGTGGCCTCCTCGATGAAGCGGGCCAGCAGGGCCGGGTCGGTGACCTCGATCGCACGACCGGCGACACGTACGTCGCCGTCGGCCATGTCGGCATCGGGGCCGGGGTTCGCCTGGATCGCGAAGCGGGGGTCGCGGAACAGGTCGAGGGCCTTGCGGGAGTGGGGCATCATGCCGAGCAGCATCTCGCCGAAGCGGAAGTCGGCCTCCAGCCCGGTGACCCGGGGCGACCCGTCCCTGCGGAGGGTGGCCAGAACCTGATGGCGGTAGAGGCGGAAGCGCTTCTCGACGACGGCGGCGAAGGCGGGCTCCGCCGCGTGGAAGTCGGCCCAGGTGGCGGAGGTCGCGGCGGCGGGGTTGTTCGGTGTCATGCCTGCCATCGAACCGTCTCATCCCGACATCTCCTGTCAGGATTTCCGGCGGGTCACCGCAACGGGTGTTCCCGCCGGCCACCACAACGGGTGCGGAGGGCGCGCGTCCGGCCGCCCACCCGCCCCTGAGAACGCCCCTCCCCCGGGTTCACCTCACGATGCCGCGCTCCCGGGCCGCCGCGAGCCACAGCGGGAACTCCGCCACGAGCCGGTCGTAGAGCTGGTCGTCGGGGACGGTGCGCGGGTCGGGTCCGGCGTGGAAGTAGCCGGCGTTGTCGACCACGCGCTTGGCGGGGACGGCGAGTTCGTCGAGCTTGCGCAGGAAGTCGAACTGGGTGCTGCGGGTGTTGCCGAAGCCGACGAACTGCCAGAACAGCGGGAGCCGGGCCGCCTTGCAGAGGAAGCGTTCGGCCGCGAGTTTGTTGATCGGGCCGCCGTCGGTCTGGAAGACGACGAGGGCGGGGGCGGTGGAGCCGCTGTCGAGGTAGTGGTCGATGACGGCGTCCATCGCCAGGTGGTAGCTGGTCTTCCCCATGTGCCCGAGGCCCGCCACGATCCCGTCGACGCGGCCCCGGTGGTTGTCGAGCGCGATGTCGGTGACGGCGTCGATGTCGGTGGAGAAGAAGACGACGGGGACGCGTCCGTCGTCGTCGAGGTGGGCCGACAGCCCGAGGACCTGGTCGGCGAGGGCCTGGACGCTGCCGTCCTTGTAGTAGTCCCTCATCGAGCCCGAGTAGTCGAGCACCAGGTAGACCGCCGCCCGGGCGCCGTCCATGCCCCGCTTGCGCAGGGAGACACCGGCCGTCTTGTAGAGGCTGACGAGGCCGGGGGCGCGCGCCTCGACCTTGTCGAGCGAGAGGGCGGGGCCCGCGACCGGCGAGGTCGAGGGGGTCGGCGATGCCGGGGCTGATCCGATCATGGCTTTCTCCGTTCCGATCCGGTCCGATCCCGTTCGATCCGATCCGGTGATGCAGGCACCTCGCGGGGCACCGCGTTCCTCCACGCCGTTCCCGCCCGTCCGGGCCGGTCCTGTAAGCGGGTTGGCCTCCTCGGTGCCGGTCCCAGGCTGCCATCCACCACCCGGGCATATGGTCCGAATTTTAGGTTCGCTATCTTGATCGCCGCCGTCACCTCGGCACCGCGCACCACCTCGCCCAGTGAAGGAGCCGGTCATGGAGGCCGACACCCCCGCCGACACCCCCACCTGTTACCGCCATCCGTCGTTCGAGACGCATGTCCGCTGCACCCGCTGCGACCGCCGGATATGCCCGGACTGCATGCGTGAGGCCGCGGTGGGCCACCAGTGCCCGGAGTGCGTACGCGAGGGCAACCGCTCAGTCCGCCAGGCCCGGAGCCTCTTCGGCGGCGGAGTCCCCTCCGGCACGAAGCCACTGGTCACCTACGCGCTCATCGCGCTGAACGTCCTCGCCTACGTCGCGGAGGTCGTGAAGCCGGAGGTCCTGGACCGGTTCGGGATGTTCGGGGCGGCGCTCACCGGCCCCGACGGCGCTCTGTACGTGTACGACGGCTGGACGCCGCCCGGTTACGAGTTGACCGGGGTGGCAGGCGGCGAGTGGTACCGGCTGCTGACCGGAGCGTTCCTGCACCTGCCGCCGGACTCGTCGATCGGCGTGATGCACCTGGTCTTCAACATGCTGGCGCTCTGGAACCTCGGCCGGGACGTGGAGACCCAGCTCGGCAAGGTCCGCTACGTCGCGCTGTACCTGATCTCCGCGGTAGGCAGTTCGGTGCTGGTGTACGTACTGGCGCCCGACAGCAACACCGTGGGCGCCTCCGGGGCGATCTTCGGCCTGGCCGCCGCGCTCTACGTCATCGGCCGGCGGCTGGGCCGCGACGTGGGCCAGCTGAACCGCTTCATGGCCGGGTTCCTGGTCTGGATGGTGATCTCCGCCTTCTTCACCTCCTGGCAGGGCCACCTCGGCGGCCTCCTCACCGGCGGCCTGGTGATGTCCGGGCTGGCGTTCGCCCCCGCGAAGCTCCGCAACGGCCTCGCGCAGAGCGTGGCCGCCGTGGTGCTGCTGGCTCTGCTGGTGCTCGTGGTGGTGTGGAAGACGAACGCGCTGACGGGCGGCTGAGAGTCGCGGAACACGGGAATGCCCGGCACGGAGACGTCTCCGGGGCGGGCCATACCGGGGTTTGATGGGGAGA
>NZ_JBSFVR010000451.1:0-5236 GCF_053592415.1 Streptomyces sp. NPDC002690
GCTGGCGGCGGCCAGGACGGCCGCGACGGCCCACGGGCGTGAGCTGACGGCGGAGTTCGTCGAACGGACCATGTTCTCCCTGGAGGGCGGTCACCCGCGTCGCGGAGCCGACCGGCCGCACCACGGTCATCGTCAACCCCACGGTGACCGGCCCCGCGGTCCGGGACGCCCTGCGGCTCGTACTGGCCCAGCACGGGCGCGAGGCCCCGGTGTTCGCGGAGACGACGGCGAAGGACCCGGGCGCCGGGCAGGCGGCGGAGGCCGTGCGGGAGGGCGCCGATCTGGTCGTGGTCTGTGGCGGCGACGGCACCGTGCGTACGGTGGCCGACGCCCTGGCGGGTACGGGCGTCGCGCTGGCGGTCGTACCCTGCGGCACCGGCAACCTGCTCGCCCGCCACCTCGGCCTGCCGCTGGACCCGGCGAAGGCCCTGCACGCGGCACTGACCGGCGCCCCGCACCGGCTCGACCTGGGCAAGCTGGAGGGTGACGGAGTCCCCGCGACCCACTTCACCGCCATGTCCGGGGCGGGCCTGGACGCCGCGATGCTGGAACACACCTCGGACCGCGCCAAGTCCGCGGTGGGCTGGCCCGCCTACGTACTGGCGGGGCTGCGGGAGCTGCGGTCCCCCCGGACCCGGCTGACCCTCTCGCTGGACGGCGGGCCGGTCCTGCGCCGGAGCGTCCGGATGGTACTCCTCGCCAACATCGGTACCGTTCAGGGCGGCGCTGCCCTCGTACCCGCGGCGCGGCCGGACGACGGCCTGCTGGACCTCGCCCTCTACGATCCGCACGGTCCGGCCGGCTGGCTGCGTGCCGCGCGGGTGATGCTGCGCCCGTCCTCGGGCGCGGGCGGCCGGGAGCGCACCGGAGACGGGGGCCCCGTCGAGTTCTTCACCTTCCGCAGGGCCGAGTTGCGCTTCGAGTCGCCGCAGCCCCGGGAGATGGACGGCGACCCGGTGGGTGCCGGCCGACGGCTCACCGCCGAAGTCGTGCCCGGGGCGCTGACCGTACTCGTCCCCGCCAGGGGTGAGTGATGGGTACCGCGACCCGGGTCCCGCAGACCCGCGACATGACGGGCGACGAACTCTCCGCCGACGAGGCGCTGGCCACCCTGCGCCGGTACGGCGGGTGGCCGCTCGTCCGTGACTCGTTCGTCCGCTTCCGTTACTCCGACGGTTTCAGCCACTCCCGGGCCCTCGCCCTGCAGACCGTGCTCGCGTTGATACCGCTGGCCATCGCCTTCGTCGGGCTCTCCGCCGAGATGCACACCGAGAACGTCGGCAGGCTCGCCGAACTGACGATCCACCGGATCAGCGCGGGCCCCAGTGCCGAGGTGGTCGACGAGGCGCTGGACCGCAGCCGCAGCCAGACCGGCATCGGTGCCCGTCTGGCCCTCTGGTTCGGACTCGCCTTCTCCATGGTCAACACCACCACGGCGATGTGCCAGGTGGAGCGGGGCGCGAACCGGATCTACGGCGTCGAGCGCGACCGGGTCTTCCACCGGAAGTACCTGCGCGGGCTCGTCATGTCCCTCAGCGCCGGCATCCCGCTCGGCATCGGCTCCGTGCTGATGGTGGCCGGGGGCGACCTCGTGGCCGCCGCGACCTCCGTCTACCACCTCGGCGACGGCGCCCGGACCGCCTGGGACCTGCTGCGGTGGCCGCTGGGTGTGCTCCTGGCCCTGATCTCCGCCAGCGCGATATTCCGCCGGGCACCCCGGCGCAAGCAACCCGGCTACACCTGGCTGGCGTTCGGGGCGGCCGTCTACCTCGTGCTGTGGACCGCGCTGACCTGGCTGCTCAGCAAGTACCTCGCGTTCAGCGGGTCCTTCGACACCGTCTACGGTCCCCTGAGCGCCTTCATGTCGCTGCTTCTTTGGGCCTACCTCACCTCGATCGCCCTCTTCCTCGGGCTGTCCTTCGCCGCACAGCTCGAAGCCGTGCGGGCCAGACGGCCCGGACCGGTCGAGCCCGACCCGGGGGCATGAACCCCCGTCCCCGGCCGAACCGGCCGCCACCCGGACCGGCCCGAACCGAACCGTCCCATCCCAGAACCGGGAGCTTCCATGCCCGTCCGCGCGACCGCCCGCCTCTTCCGTGACAGCCGCCGCGCCGACCGGAGATTCGGTGCCCGGCTGCTCGGCGCCACCGCGGTCGCCGGAGCGGCCGCGGTGCCCTTCGCCCTGCTGCTCGTCCTCGTCGAGGGGCACTGGCAGCCGTTGCGCCGGCTCGACGCGTCGGCGGCCCTCCGCCTCCACCGGACCGCGCTCGACCACCCCGCCTGGACCAGCACCCTGCGTTTCCTGTCCGACTGGGTGTGGGACCCGGCCGTCCTGCGGTCGGTGGTGGCCCTGGTGACGGCTTGGCTGCTGTGGAAGCGGGCCTGGCGGCTGGCGTCCTGGGCCGCCGTGACGGCGGTGGGCGGGGCTCTGATCGGACTGCTCGTCAAGATGGTCGTGGAGCGCGCCCGGCCGTCCCTCGAGGACCCGGTGGCGCAGGCTCCGGGCTTCTCGTTCCCCTCGGGGCACGCGATGACCGCGACCACCTCCTGCGCGGTCCTGCTGCTGGTGCTGCTGCCGGTGGTGCCGCGGGCATGGCGACCGGTCTGCTGGGCCGTGGGGGTGGTGTCGGTGCTCGGGGTCGGCTTCACCCGGGTCGCGCTCGGCGTCCACTGGTTCAGCGACGTGGTCGGCGGCTGGTTGCTCGGGACGGCGGTGGTCGCGCTCACCGCGTGGGCCTTCGAGGCGTGGCGCACCGACGTGGGACGCCGCCGGACCGAGTTCGGCGAGGGCCTGGAACCCGAGCTGACCGGCACCGAACCGGAGCGCCAGGACGCCTGACATGCGATCCCCGCACGGAAGAAGGGGCCCACCACCGGATGTTCCGGTGGTGGGCCCCTTCTCGCGGTACGGCCCGTCAGTCGGGCCAGGTCCCCGTCAGGCGCCGTACGGTGATGGCCCCGCCCCGTCCGACCGCGGCGCGGACGGTGGAGAAGATCGCCCCTTGCAGGGCCGCCGCGGCGAGGATCTCCGGCCAGCCGCGATCACGGTCGGTCGGGCTCGGGGCGTCGTCCTCACGGGCGACCGTCTTCCACACCTGGCGGAAGAGGGCTCCGGCGACGAGACCGCCCGCCATCCCGACCGCGAGGCCGACGGGTTTGTACACGAAGGCGCAAGGCTTCATCCGCGCCGCCGGTGACGCGCGATCGCGACCACCGCGACGGCGGCGACTCCACCGGCGACCAGCAGGCCCTGGTTGCCGCGCGCGGCGCGGGCGACGCGGTCGCCGCCCCGGCGCACGGGGTCCGGCGCGTGCTCCTGCAACTTGTCCCCGACGGTGTGCGCGGCCCCGCCGACCAGGCGCTGGGCCTGCGAAGCCTTCTCCAGCACCGCGTCCGGAGTCTTCTCCCTGGCTCGCGTCCGCACCTCGGCGGTCTTCTCCGCGACCTGTCCCCGCAGCTCACCGGCCTTCTCCTTGGCCTGTTGCCGCGCCCCTTCGACCTTCTCGCCCGCCTGCGCCTTCGTCTCGGCGGCCTTCAGCCGCCCCCGCTCCGTCGCTTCCTCCGCCTTCACGCGTGCCTGCGACATCAGCTCGTCGGCCTTCGCGCGTGCGGTCCCGTCCGCCGTCGCCGCGAGCGACTCGACGGTCCTGCCGAGTTCGTCCCGCGCGGCCCGCGCCTGGGTGCGCAGGTCCTCCGGAGTCGGTGCGGAACCGTCCTCGCGAGGGTTCTGGTCATTCGTCATCGCGCTGCACTCTCCTTCGCATCGTGGAGCCGGTCCGGGCGGTCCTCCGCCCCCGCCGTCCACGGATCATCGGCATGCTCCCCGCGTGCCCCGATGCGGGCGGCCGATGCCTCGGGCCGGCTCAAGGGCTGTCCCGCCATTCATGACGGGACAGCCCCGAGCGCTTAGAATGCGACGATTTGTCGCCCCGTGTTCGGAGACCGCACCCATGCCCACCCCCCACGATCCCTATGTCCGGGTGCGCGGTGCCCGCGAACACAACCTCCAAAACGTCGACGTGGACATCCCCCGCGACACGCTGACGGTGTTCACCGGGGTGTCCGGGTCCGGCAAGTCGTCGCTGGCGTTCGGCACGATCTACGCGGAGGCGCAGCGGCGGTACTTCGAGTCGGTGGCCCCGTACGCCCGCCGGCTGATCCACCAGGTCGGCGCTCCGGCCGTGGGCGAGGTCACCGGGCTGCCGCCGGCCGTCTCGCTGGAGCAGCGCCGTTCCTCGGCGGGCGAGCGCTCGTCGGTGGGTACGGTGACCACGCTCTCCAACTCGCTGCGGATGCTGTTCTCCCGGGCCGGCGACTATCCGGCGGGCGCCGAGCGCCTGGACTCCGACTCCTTCTCGCCCAACACGGCCGCCGGCGCCTGCCCCGAGTGCCACGGTCTCGGCCGGATCCACCGGACGTCGGAGGAACTGCTCGTCCCGGACGCCTCGTTGTCGATCCGCGAGGGGGCGATCGCGGCCTGGCCGGGGGCGTGGCAGGGCAAGAACCTGCGGGACGTGCTCGACGCTCTGGGTTACGACGTCGACCGGCCCTGGGGCGAACTCCCGGCCGGGGAGCGGGAGTGGATCCTCTTCACCGACGAGCAGCCGGTGGTGACGGTCCATCCGGTGCGCGACGCGGGCCGCATCCAACGCCCGTACCAGGGCACGTACATGAGCGCTCGTCGCTATGTGATGCACACGTTCGCCGATTCCCGGAGCCGGACTCTGCGGGCGCGGGCGGAGCGGTTCCTGACGAGCGTGCCGTGTCCGGTCTGCGGGGGTGGGCGGCTGCGGGCGGAGGCGATGGCGGTGACCTTCGCCGGGCGCACCATCGCGGAGCTGGCCGCGCTGCCGCTGGCGGGCCTCTCCGAGGTGCTGCGCGCCTCGGGCGGGGACGCGACGTCCCGGGTGATGACGACGGACCTGCTGGCCCGCATCGGTACGGTCACCGAGCTGGGACTCGGCTACCTCAGCCTCGACCGGACCGCTCCGACGCTCTCCTCCGGTGAGCTCCAACGGCTCAGGCTGGCCACGCAGTTGCGGTCCGGCCTGTTCGGTGTGGTGTACGTGCTGGACGAGCCTTCGGCAGGTCTGCACCCGGCCGACACCGCGTCCCTGCTCGCGGTGCTCGGCAGGCTGAAGGAGCGGCGTGCCACCTTCACCGAGCGAGACGATCGGCGTCGTGCTCGTGACCGGAAGGCGGTCCCGGTACTCCTCGATGATCCCGCGCCACTGGT
>NZ_JBSFVR010000452.1:0-5233 GCF_053592415.1 Streptomyces sp. NPDC002690
CGCGGAACGGGCGCACGGGCGACAAGCGCGCGACGGGCGGGTCCGCCGCCCCGGGTGTTCCGGGACGGCGGACCCGCCCGTGCCGGGGGCTCAGTAGCCGGCGACTCCGAGTTCGCGGCAGATCGTGACCAGCTCCGGGTGTACGTACCGGCCGTCCACCTCGATGGCGACGCCGTCCAGGTAGATCGACGGGCCCAGCACACTGCCGTCGGTGTGCGCGGCGGCCACCCACGGTTCGCCGCCGATCCAGGCGCCCTTGGTGCCGATGCCGAGTTCGACGCAGCCGAAGACGCGCTCGTCCTCGACGATGCGGCCGGTCGGTGCGAGCACGCCGGGGTTGAACCCGAGCGACCAGTGCGCCACGCGGAACATGTTCGGGTCGTCGAAGGACTCCATCCAGCGGCGGAACGTGTCCGCGTCCGCGCCGCCCTCGATCTTGGTGACGACGCCCTTCTCCACGGTGCAGCGCACGGGAGAACGCAGCAGACCGATCTCGTCCGGCGGCCACAGGGCCCCGTCGAAGACGAGTACACCGTCCTGGGTCTCCTCCAGCGGGTTCCAGGAGATCTGGCCGGAGAGCATGACCGTCTCGCCCGGCTTCTCGGCCGGCTTCCCGCGCAGGTTGATCGGACGGTCCCCGTTGCGGCCGACCAGGTCGGTGCCGTTGGCGGAGGTGATGCGGACCTCGTCCGCCGCCTCCAGGAGCGCCACGAGAGCCTTCCCGAGGCGGATGACCCCCTGGAAGTCGGGGCGGCCCACGGTGGCGACCAGCATCTGGACGTCCATCGCCGTGAGGTTGGTGTAGCGGCAGCCGTTGGCCATGGCGGCCCGGAAGGCGTCGGAGTGCATCAGGTACGAGACGGCGAACTCGATCCACACGTCCGCGTCGGCGATGGCGCCGGCCACCGGCCTGGGCGGCTCCATGGAGGCGCCGGGCAGCGTTTCGTACCAGACGACGACGGGGTGTGCGCCGGCGGCGGCGACGGCCTGGGCGGTCGCCTCGATCACCCGGCGGTCGCTGCTGGTGTCACCGGTGAGGACGACGTGCTCGCCGCTCTTGACGAGCATGACCTCCTCGACGAGCTTGCGGGCGGCCAGGGCGAGTTCGAAGCTGAGGTACTCGGGACGCGGTTCGAGCCTGCTGTACATGTCCATGGAGGGATCTCCTTGCCGTGCGGGTGGTGCTGAGTGGAGCGGTGAAAGGGCGCGGTCCGGGAGGGTGTCCGGGCGTGTCGCCGGTTCCCCCACCGGTGCGTCAGGTCTTGAGGATCTGCGCGGAGTCGCCGAGCGAGCTGCCCGCGATCAGTCCGGCGCCGACCAGGTTGAGTTCCTCGGCCGCGGCGGGGCCGCGCAGCTTCCGGTAACCGACCCGGACGGCCAGGGCGCCGAGGACCAGCCAGCATGCCTGCGGGGTGAGGATGAGCAGGCCGGTGGCGAGCATGACGCCCATCTGCCGACGGGTGCCGCCGAGCAGCTGTATCGCGGCGCCGGGGACGGCCCAGAGCAGCATGGTGCGGACGGTGTCGGGGTCGCTGAGACCGCTCGTGAGGGTGGCGGCGTACACCTTGGCGACGGGCGGGATGAGCCCCTGCTCGAAGTACGAGCGCCAGGCGATCGCGACGACGACGAGGGCGACGGCGAATCCGATGAGGGCCGCCAGGAACTGCTGGCGGCGGCCCTCGCGTTCGAAGGCGTCCCAGGGGCGGTGGTCGCGGCGCAGCAGCCACCCCGCCTTGAGGTCGTACCCCATGTCCGCGAAAGCGGGGCCGGTCGCGGAGACGTACCCCACCAGGAGCGCCAGTGGCACCGACGGGATGCCGAGGGCCAGCCCGAGAACGAGGAAGATCAGGGTGACGGCGAAGGACGGGAACCATCCGGACTGCATGGCGGCCAGTCCCACGATGAGCTCGTGGACCAGGGCGGCGAAGGCGGCGAAGAGTACCCAGCCGACGATGCCCAGCGGACTCATGTCGCCGATCAGCCCGCCGAGGACGGCGAGGAGCGCCGCGCCGCCGGTGAACAGCGCGTACCCCCGGACCAGCGAGAGCCGAAGTGCGCGCTCGTCCACGGTGTGGGCGGTGGACGGGTCCTGCGGGGGAGCCGGCGTGCTCGCCGCGGGGGCGGCCGGTGCTTCCCGCGACGCCCGCTGTCCGCGTGCGCGCCGGCCGAGGAGCAGGTGAACGGCCTGGCCGAGCGCCACGATTCCCGCACCGACCATGACGCCGTGCGGAATGTATCCGGCACCCAGGTCCGTGTCGAAGAGGTCGGGGCTGTACTGGCGCAGCATCAGGCCGATGCCGAACATCAGCAGGGCCCAGACGTTGCCCAGGAAGGCGACGCCGGCCGCGGAGAGCGGGAGGCTGAAGAGCGTTCCGGCCAGGCCGACCACGGTACCCCCGGCGAGGACGAGCGCCCGGCGCCCGCCCCGGTCGCCCGCCTTGATGGTCTCGGCCGCGGCCGTGCCGGGAGGCCAGGCGGCGTCGGCGGGCAGCAGTCGGGAACCGAAGGCCCGGTAGAGCACCCAGGCGTCCACCACCAGGCCGACGAAGGACCCGGCGAGCATCGGCCAGACCAGGTCCTTGTGCCCGAAGGCGTAGGGCACGGCCACCGAGGTCAGCAGTGCGTTCGCGGAGGCGAAGGTGGCGGCGGAGATGGCGCTCTGGGCGAGGTTCTGCCGGTGCACGGAACGCATCCGGCGCAGGAAGCCCAGCGGTATCCGGCCGATGAGCATCGCCACCAGGGCGCCGACCACGGAGGTGTTGGCGGATATCCCGAGCTTGGAGACGAGGTCGATACCGATGACGGCGCCCACGGCGGAGAGGACCACCAGGATCACCAGCAGCGCGGGTTCCATGACCCGCGGATGGGACCGGATCTCGTCGGCGTCGACGCCGTTGCCGGTCCGGGAGCCGGGTCCCGGTGGCTCGGCCGTGTGCTGGGTGGAGACGTGGTGCGCCATGGGGGCACCCCTTCGGTGGCTGGGACGGGGAAGACCGGCGGTACGCGCGGTGGCGGGCCGCGGCCGTGACGGCTGTGTGCGGGTGCGGTCCCGGCGGGGTGGCAGGGCCGGCAGGCGGTTCATCCGCCGAGGGCCTCGGTGATCTCCGCAGCTCCGGCACGTACCAAGGGCACGAGGGTGTCGAGAGCCCGGTCCACGCGGTGGGAGGGGCCGATGACGGTCAGCGAGGCGGGCACGTCGCTTCCCTGGAAGACGGGCGCGGCGACCGCCGTGACGGCCTCGTCGTACTCGCCGTGGCTGACGCTGTGACCGTCCGCGCGGACCTGGGCGTAGCAGGTGAGCAGGACGTCGAGATCGGTGATGGTGCGGTCGTTGAAACGGGTCAGCCCGGTGGCGCCGAACATCTGCCGCACCGCGCGTTCGGGGTGGTACGCGAAGATGGCGTGGCCGGAGGCCCCGGCGTGGCCGGGCATGACCGCGCCGATGATGGCGGTGTACCGGACCGGCCCCGTTCCGTCGACGGCGGCCTCGCAGCGGTAGCTGCCGCCGTGCGGGACGTTGAGAACGATGCTCTCGCCCGTCTCGCGGAGCAGCCGGGCGAGGACGGGCCGGGCCAGCGAGGGGAGCACCCCACTGTGCTCCCCGACTCTCGCCAGCCGGGAGAGGGCGGGGCCCGGCCGGTAGCGACGGGTCGTCTCGTCGCAGACCAGGAAGGCGCGCGCGGTCAGGGTGGTGAGCAGCCGCTGCACGACTGCCTTGTCCCAGCCGTGGTGGCGGGCCAGTTCGCTGACGCCCCACTCGGGCCGCTGCACGCTGAAGGTGAGCAGGACGAGCAGGGCCCGGTCCACGGTCTGCAGGACCCCGCCGGTCCGGGGCCCGGCTGCTGCCGGGTTGCTGGTGCTCGTGCCGTGCTCCGTCATGGTGCCGACCCCTCCTGCGTCCGTCGCGTGTCGCATGTCGCCTGTCTTCGGCGGTGCGGAAATCGCAACGCCGTTGCGATTTCTGGCGAAAGGATGCGGGCGCGCTCAGCGGGTGTCAAGAGTTTGCCGAACATTCGCCCAACGGCTCCGACCTGCCAAAAGGGGAGGCGATGACGACGGACGGAAGGAGGGAGCGGTGCGGGGACGGTCCCGCACGGCCGGTACGACCGGCTCGTCGGACAGCACAGCGGCCCGTGCCCGGCATGGGGCCCGGGCACGGACCGCTGAACCGCGCCCAGGCCGTGGGTGCGGGCGGAGCCGTCGTGGAGGGGGGACGGTGAGCGGGGGAGGGGCCGGGGCGAGACTCCCGGCGGTGGGCCGTCTGCGCGCCCGCAGGTGTCAGCCCGTGCAGTTCACTCCCACCGCGTCCACCGCGTGGTGGGCGTCGGTCGGGCCGTCGGAGTTCCAGTCCTTGCCCCGGTCGTGGAGGACGAGTGCGACGTGGCCGCCGGTGATCCGTACCGTGGGGCCGCTGACCCATTGGCCCCGGTGCGCTACCTGGGCGACGGAGAACGCACCCACCTGGGAGGACGAGGAGCCGGAGCCGTCGTGGACCGTGTAGTACGACGGATTGCCGCCCACATGCTTGATGTTGGTGTCCTTCGGGACGTACACGCTGACCCGGCAGGTGCCCGACGTCACCTGACCGGTGGCGAAGGCGAAGACCACGCGGTTGGTGCTGTCGCCCGTGGTGCCGCTCATCGGCAGCGAACGGAATCGTCCGGTGCAGCCGTGCAGGGAGTATCCGCCGGTGTGAGTCGTCCACTGGTCGCCGTCGTTGGGCGTGACCGAGGAACCGTACTCGTGGTACGTGGCTCCCGACGAGGAGCAGTGCGGGCCGTTCCAGGCGGTGTAGGTGTGCGTCACGTGCGGCGCCACTGCCGCGGCGGTCGTCCGCGCGGCCGCCGGCGTGGCGGACGCCGTCACCTGTCCCGGGGCCTTGGTGGCCGCGGGAGCCGCGCCGTTTCCCTGACCGGATACTTTGCCCTGGGCAGCGGCGGTGGGAGCCTCACCCGGTGCCAGGGGTATCGCGGCGCCGGCGCCCGACCCGGGCAGGGCGACCGGGTCCGGCCCGCCGGACGCCTTTCCGTCGCCACCCTCGGCCGTCCCGGTCGCCGCCGGTCCGGCCTTCTGCTCCTCCGCACTGGGTACCACTCCGTCGGGAGCGTCTCCCGGGCCCGCGTACCCCGCCGGCGCGCGTTCCGGCCCGGCAGCGTCCCGGGCGTCATCACTGAGCAATCGCCCCGGTGGCCGTGGATGCGCAGCCCCTCCGCCACCGCGTCGTACACCGTGT
>NZ_JBSFVR010000453.1:0-5228 GCF_053592415.1 Streptomyces sp. NPDC002690
GCGCCGCACGGGAGGTGCGGCGCCGGGCGCTCTGCTGCTGGTCTCCGCCCTCGGGCCGGGGCCTGGGGCCGCCGGTCAGACGTTGACGCCGAAGTCCTGCGCGATGCCCCGCAGGCCGGAGGCGTACCCCTGGCCGATGGCGCGGAACTTCCACTCGCCGGCGTTGCGGTAGAGCTCGCCGAAGACCATGGCGGTCTCGGTGGAGGCGTCCTCGCTGAGGTCGTAGCGGGCCAGCTCGGAGTTGTCGGCCTGGTTGACCACGCGGATGTACGCGTTGCGGACCTGGCCGAAGCTCTGCTGTCGGCTCTCGGCCTCGTAGATCGAGACCGGGAAGACGATCTTGTCGACGTCGGCCGGGACGGCGGCGAGGTTGACCTTGATGACCTCGTCGTCGCCCTCGCCCTCACCGGTGAGGTTGTCACCGGTGTGCTCGACGGAGCCGTCGGGGCTCTTGAGGTTGTTGAAGAAGACGAAATTGCCGTCGCTGCCGACCTTGCCCTCGGTGTTCGCCAGCAGCGCGCTCGCGTCGAGGTCGAAGTCGCCGCCGGTGGTCGTCCGGGCGTCCCAGCCCAGGCCGACGATGACAGCGGTCAGGTTGGGCGCGGCCTTGGTCAGCGAGACGTTGCCGCCCTTGCTGAGGCTGACTCCCACGAGTCCTCCCATAGGTAGGTAGGGGCCGGCAGTCACCAGCGTCCCCGTCGTGCATGTACCGGATCAACGAATGGATCCTAGTGACCGGTTCCCGGCCAAAGCAGGCTTTTGGGCGGGCGGGGCGGGAGTTCTCCGCGAGCGGAAAACGCCCGGGCGCCCGGGCGGTGTCCGGCGGGAAAGGGCCGGGCGCCCGGTCGTGCCGCCGCTCAGAGGGCTTCGAGCGCCGCGACGTACTCCTTCAGGTCCCGCGCGTCCGGCAGGCCGTTGACGACGCTCCAGCGCACCACGCCCTCCTTGTCGATGATGAAGGTGCCGCGCACCGCGCAGCCCTTGTCCTCGTCGAAGACGCCGTACGCCCGCGAGACCTCGCCGTGCGGCCAGAAGTCGGAGAGCAGCGGGTACTCCAGGCCCTCCTGCTCGGCGAAGACCCGCAGGGTGTGGATGGAGTCGTTGGAGACGGCGAGGAGCTGCGTGTCCGCGTTCTCGAAGCGGGGCAGCTCGTCACGGAGGGCGCAGAGCTCGCCGGTGCAGACGCCGGTGAAGGCGAACGGGTAGAAGAGCAGCACGACGTTCTTCTCACCGCGGAACTCGGACAGCGTGACCGTCCGGCCGTGATTGTCCTTGAGCTCGAACGCGGGGGCCTGGGAGCCGACCTCGATCGCCATGGCGTGTTGTCCCTTCGCTTGCGTCACCGCCCCGGGCCGGTCCGCCGGGAGCCTGGCCCAGCCTACGCAGCGCCGTCGCCCGGACGCACGAAGGCCCCCGGCGGCGTGATGCCGACGGGGGCCTTCGTCCGTACTGCGTGTACTACGGGGTGCTGCCGGAGGAGCTCAGCGCTTGGCCTTGGCCGTCTTGGGAGTGACCAGACGGGTACCCGTCCAGTCCTTGCCCACGCTGATGCTCTTGGTCTGGGAGAGACCGGCGGTCTGGGCGGCGTCGCTGACGTCGCTGGGTTCGACGTATCCGTCACGGCCGGTCTTCGGCGTCATCAGCCAGACCGTACCGCCGTCCTCGATCAGGCCGATGGCATCCACCAGCGCGTCCGTAAGGTCGCCGTCCTCGTCGCGGAACCACAACACGACGGCGTCGGCGACGTCGTCGTACTCCTCGTCGACGAGTTCCCCACCGATGGTGGCTTCAATACCTTCGCGGAGTTCCAGCTCGACGTCGTCGTCGTAGCCGATCTCCTGGACCACCTGATTGGGTTCGAACCCCAGCCGTCCGGCCAGATTGGTCCGCTCCTCCGCGTGGTCCGCGGTCGCGCTCACGGGTTGCCTCCTGATCATGTTCGGAAAATGCTTCAGCCACGCGCGTACGCGCGGCGCTGGCCGTAGTCCACACGGGCTCGGCGAATCGCGCAAGTACCCGGCGCCCCAGACCGCCTAAACGGTGACGTTCCCTGCCACGTCGCCGCAACTTCCGGCCGGTCCGCGCCGGGGTGCGGAAAGCACCGACCCGTATACGTCCTTCCTCAGCTTATGCCGTTTCGCTCCGGCATTCGCCGCCGAACAGCGTTTGGGAACGCTTGGACGGGTTGGGCGTATGGTTGCGATTTGGTCCGGCGCCCTGTTCCCGCCTTACGGCTACTGCCCCGGACGGGTGTCCGGTAACCCGTTGGTTACCGTGCGGTAGAGGTGACGAACGGCCCCCGGCGGTACACGATGGAGGGTGGCGAATCCGCGGACGTCGAGGACGTCGCGGGGTTTCGCGCCCCGGTGGATCAGCTTCGCAGAAGACTCCGTAGCAGCACCGACAGCGAAGGAACAGTGTGGCTTCCGGATCCGATCGCAACCCGATCATCATTGGCGGCCTTCCCAGCCAGGTCCCGGATTTCGATCCCGAGGAGACCCAGGAATGGCTGGACTCACTCGACGCCGCCGTGGACGAGCGCGGCCGTGAGCGGGCCCGTTATCTGATGCTCCGCCTCATCGAACGGGCACGTGAGAAGCGTGTCGCCGTGCCGGAGATGCGCAGCACCGATTACGTCAACACCATCGCCACGAAGGACGAGCCCTTCTTCCCCGGCGACGAGGAGATCGAGCGCAAGGTCCTCAACGCGACCCGCTGGAACGCGGCCGTCATGGTCTCGCGGGCCCAGCGCCCCGGGATCGGCGTCGGCGGCCACATCGCCACCTTCGCCTCCTCCGCCTCCCTCTACGACGTGGGCTTCAACCACTTCTTCCGGGGCAAGGACGAGGGGGACGGCGGCGACCAGATCTTCTTCCAGGGGCACGCCTCGCCGGGCATCTACGCCCGCGCGTTCTTGCTGGACCGGCTGAGCGAGGCGCAGCTCGACGCGTTCCGCCAGGAGAAGTCGAAGGCGCCCTACGGTCTCTCCAGCTATCCGCACCCCCGGCTGATGCCGGACTTCTGGGAGTTCCCGACGGTGTCGATGGGCCTCGGCCCGCTCGGCGCGATCTACCAGGCGCGGATGAACCGCTACATGGAGGCGCGCGGCATCGCCGACACCTCCAAGTCGCACGTCTGGGCGTATCTGGGCGACGGCGAGATGGACGAGCCGGAGTCGCTCGGCCAGCTGTCCATCGCCGCTCGCGAGGGCCTCGACAACCTCACCTTCGTCGTCAACTGCAACCTCCAGCGGCTCGACGGCCCGGTGCGCGGCAACGGCAAGATCATCCAGGAGCTGGAGTCGCAGTTCCGGGGTGCCGGCTGGAACGTGATCAAGCTGGTCTGGGACCGCACGTGGGACCCGCTGCTGGCGCAGGACCGCACCGGCATCCTGGTCAACAAGCTGAACACCACGCCGGACGGCCAGTTCCAGACGTACGCCACCGAGACGGGCGCGTACATCCGTGAGCACTTTTTCGGCGAGGACCAGCGGCTGCGGGACATGGTCAAGGACATGTCCGACGACGAGATCCTGCACCTGGGGCGCGGCGGGCACGACCACAAGAAGGTCTACGCGGCGTACGCGGCGGCCAAGGCGCACAAGGGCCAGCCGACGGTGATCCTGGCGCAGACGGTCAAGGGCTGGACGCTGGGGCCGAACTTCGAGGGCCGCAACGCGACCCACCAGATGAAGAAGCTCACCACCGAGGACCTGAAGGGGTTCCGCGACCGGCTGCGCATCCCGATCACGGACAAGCAGCTCGACGAGGGGTACCCGCCCTACTACCACCCGGGCCGGGACTCCGAGGAGATCCAGTACATGCACGACCGGCGGGCGAGTCTGGGCGGTTACGTGCCGACCCGGGTGGTCCGCGCGAAGCCGCTGGCGCTGCCGGAGGAGAAGACCTACGCCGCCGCCAGGAAGGGTTCGGGGCAGCAGTCGATCGCCACCACGATGGCGTTCGTCCGCATCCTGAAGGACCTCATGCGGGACAAGGAGATCGGCAGGCGGTTCGTGCTGATCGCGCCCGACGAGTACCGCACCTTCGGCATGGACGCGTTCTTCCCGAGCGCGAAGATCTACAACCCGCTGGGGCAGCAGTACGAGGCGGTGGACCGCGAACTCCTGCTGGCCTACAAGGAGTCGCCGACCGGGCAGATGCTGCACGACGGCATCTCCGAGGCGGGGTGCACGGCTTCACTGATCGCGGCGGGCTCGGCCTACGCCACGCACGGCGAGCCGCTGATCCCGGTCTACGTCTTCTATTCGATGTTCGGGTTCCAGCGCACCGGTGACCAGTTCTGGCAGATGGCCGACCAGCTCGCGCGCGGTTTCGTGCTGGGTGCGACCGCAGGTCGTACGACCCTGACCGGTGAGGGGCTCCAGCACGCGGACGGCCACTCGCAGCTGCTCGCCTCGACCAACCCGGCGTGCGTGGCCTACGACCCGGCGTACGGGTTCGAGATCGCGCACATCGTCAGGGACGGCCTGCGCCGGATGTACGGCGAGAACAGTGAGGACGTCTTCTACTACCTCACCGTCTACAACGAGCCCATCCAGCACCCCGCCGAGCCCGCCGACGTGGACGTGGAGGGCATCCTCGCCGGTGTCCACCGCTTCCGGCGGGGCGAGCGGGGCCAGATCCCGGCGCAGATCCTGGCGTCCGGCGTGGCGGTCCCGTGGGCACTGGAGGCACAGGCCATTCTCGCCGAGGAGTGGAACGTCCGGGCCGACGTCTGGTCGGCGACCAGCTGGAACGAGCTGCGCCGCGAGGCCGTGGACACCGAGCGGTACAACCTGCTGCACCCGGAGGAGGAGCAGCGCGTCCCGTACGTGACGCGGAAGCTCTCCGGCTCCGAGGGACCGTTCGTGGCGGTTTCGGACTGGATGCGATCGGTTCCCGACCAGATCGCGCGCTGGGTGCCGGGGACGTACCAGTCGTTGGGCGCGGACGGCTTCGGTTTCGCGGACACCCGCGGCGCGGCCCGCCGGTTCTTCCACATCGACGCGCAGTCGATCGTCCTGGCGGTCCTCACGGAGCTGGCGAAGGAAGGCCGGATCGACCGTTCGGCGCTGAAGACGGCGGTCGACCGGTACGAACTGCTGGACGTGGCGGCGGCCGACCCGGGCGCGGCGGGCCCACCACCACGCACCGCCCATGCCGTAGTCGTGCAGGACGAGAAAGCGCGACTTCGGCGCGGGCGGGGGGCTTGTCATACCGGGATCG
>NZ_JBSFVR010000454.1:0-5226 GCF_053592415.1 Streptomyces sp. NPDC002690
CGCGGAGCGCGCCCTGGAGGCCGCGCGGCCCGGCGACGAGGCCCCGCACTGGGCCCGCCATTTCGACGAGGCCCAGCTCGCCGACGAGCTGGCGCACTGCCACCGGGACCTCCAGCAGTACCGGGCCGCCGCCCTGCACGCCGAGCGCTCGCTCCAGCTGCGCGCGCCCGCGTACGCCCGGAGCAGGCTCTTCTGCCGGGTGGTTCTCGCCTCGGCCCGGCTCGGCCTCGGCGAGCTCGACCAGGCCTGCCTGCTGGGCGCCGAGGCGGCCCAGCAGGCCCGCGAGATGCGGTCGGTCCGGGCGACGGAGTACGTACGCGAGTTCGAGCGCAAGCTGGAGCCCTACCGGGACGCGGCGGCGGTCCGCGGGTACCGCGAGCAGATCGCGGCCCTCGGCTGACGGGCCGCGACCCCGACTCCGCCACGCCCCCACCGGGACGGGCCGAGGCGCTCAGGCGGCCCCCGACAGCGTCGCCCCCGGTTCCGGTACGTACCCCGGGCCCGCCCCGAGATCGGCCAGGATCGCCTCCGCCGCGCGCCGCCCGGAGTGCAGGGCGCCCCGCAGGCTGCTGGTGTCCCGGTGGTCGCCGCACACGTACAGCCCGGCGAGCACCCGGACGGGGCGGCTCGGGTCGTGCGGCGGTGTCATGACCGGGACCGCCTCCGGGGTGTGATGGGTGGCCAGCAGCTCCCAGTCGTCCGTGGGCGTCCCGTACAGCGCCGTCAGATGGCCGCGCACCGCACGGTCGAGGCCGGGCGGCGGGGTGCCGAGCACCGCGGACGTGATGAGCGCGCGGCCCTGCGGCGCACGGCTGGGGTCGATCTCGCTCATCACCGCCGAGTACGCGACCGGACCCGCCCCGCCCGCCTCCAGCACCAGTGAGGCGCCCGTGCCGGGAGGGGCGGGGGCGGTGTGGTGAAGCACCGTCACCGGATGGAAGCCGGGCACCCGCAGACCGGGCAGCAGTTCGGCGGCGGCTCCCGCGCCGGTCGCCACCAGCAGCGCCCGGCAGCCCAGCTCGCCGTGCTCCTTGGTGGTCACGGACGTGGTGTCGGCGGCCGTCACCTGGACGTCCGTCCGCACGGTGCCCGGCGGCAGGGTGGAGGCCAGCAGTTCGGGCAGCGCCGCCGAACCGCCCTCGGGCACCCGGAGCCTGCCACGCGCCCAGTCGCGCAGGACGAGTTCCGCGACCCGGCTCGACACTCGCAGCTCCGGATCGCTGAGCAGGGCGGCGAGCAGCGGACGGAGGAAGCCGTCGACGGTACGGGCCGGCAGCCCGCGCGCCGTGAGCGCCGACTCCGCGGACCGGTCCGGCTTGGCCATGATGCGGGCGGTGGAGGTGGCGGAGAGCCGGGCCAGCGCCGAGCCGAGCCGGGCCCGGTCCAGGGCCTCGCCCACCGCACCGCCCCTGCCGGACGCGGCGGCCCGGTCGGCGCCGACGGGGGCGCTCGAACGGGCGCGCACGGGCCTGAACGCGCCCCTGGTGCTTCGTATGCCGCCGGCGCGATAGTGGCGGCCGGCGTTGTGGACCACGACCGCCGGATCGAACTCGCGGAGCACCAGGCCCGACAGCCCGGGTATGTCCCCGAGTTCCTCCGGCACGCTGCTCAGCAGCGGACCGAGACGGTCGAGCCGGAACCCGTCCACTTCGTCCGTGGCCAGTCTGCCGCCGATGCGCGGTGTTGCCTCCAGGACGCTGACGCTCACCCCCGCCCGTACGAGAAGGTGGGCGGCTGACAAGCCGGCTGTACCGGCTCCGATGATGACCACGTCCGCGTGGTGTGCCGGGTTACGCACATGCCCTCCCCGAGTGGTGCGAGCGGTGGGAGGCTCATGCCCCCAACCGGCTACCGGAATGCCCGAGTTCGCCAAAGAGGCTAGGAGGATGGCCGATACCTGGACAGTGGCCAGGAAGCAGGCACCGGTGCACGGGGTCGCACGCGCGCCCCCGGGGGGCCGGACGGGGTCCGTCAGCCGAGGGCCGCGCGGACGGCGCTGTCGACGCCGGGGAAGGCGAAGGTGAAGCCCGAGCCCAGCAGCTTGCGCGGGATCACCCGCTGGCTGCCCAGCACGTCCTCGGCGAAGTCGCCCAGCGCGAGGCGGAGCGCCGGGGCTGGGGCCGTGAAGAAGGTGGGCCGGTGCAGCACCCGCCCCATCGCCGCCGTCACCTCGGCGTTGGTGACCGGATCGGGCGCGGTGAGGTTCACCGGCCCGGACAGGGACTCCGTGTCGAGCAGATGCCGCAGGGCGGCGACGTGGTCGTGCAGCGCGATGAAGCTCCAGTACTGGCGGCCGTTGCCGAGCCGCCCGCCGAGCCCGGCCTTGAACAGCGGGAAGAGCTTGCCCCAGGCGCCGCCGCCCGAGGCGACGACCAGCCCGGTGCGCGTGTGCACGGTCCGGATGCCGGCCTCCTCGGCGGGCGCCGCGGCGGCCTCCCACTCCTCGCACACCGAGGGCAGGAAACCCTCGCCGGGCGGGGCGCTCTCGTCGACCGCGCGGTCACCGGTGTCGCCGTAGTAGCCGATCGCGGAGCCCGAGACCAGGACCTTGGGCGGAGCGTCCAGCGAGGCCAGGGCCTCCGCGATCGCGGCGGTGCCCAGCACCCGGCTGTCCCGGATCTCCTTCTTGTACGCCTCGGTCCACCGGTGGTCGCCGACCCCGGCACCCGCCATGTGCACGACCGCGTCGCAGCCGACCAGCCCGGCCACGTCGACGTACCCCCGGTGCGGGTCCCACTCGACCTCGTCGCCCGACTTCGCGGGCCGGCGCACCAGGCGGGCGACCTCGTGCCCGTCGGCCCGCAGCGAGCGCACGAGCGCCTCTCCGATGAGTCCGGTCGATCCGCTGACGGCGATACGCGAGCGCTCCATGGGCCCATCCTGCCCCATGGAGCCCTCCGATCCCCCCGATCGCCCCGGAACCGGCATGGCACAGTGGCGCCCATGCACACCCTTCGCCTCCACGCCATACGCCCGGCGCTCCTCTCCGACGAGGAGGCACTCGCCGCGCTCGACCGGGAGACCTGGTCGACCCTGCACTCCGTGCAGCCCCGCCCGCAGCCGCCGTACCCGCCGTTCTTCGACGAGCGCCACTCGCCCCGCGACCTGCTCGTCGCCGAGACGGTGGCCGACGGCGGGCGGGCCGATGCGGATGTCGCCGAGGCGCCGGGCGTCGCCGGGTACATCCGCCTGGTCGCACCCACCCCGCTCGCCTGCCACCAGCACGTCCGGCAGATCCAGGGCCTCGCCGTCGCCGCCACGACCCGCGGGCTCGGCATCGGGCGGGCGCTGCTGCGCGCCGCGTGCACCGAGGCGAGGCGCCAGGGCGCCAACCGGATCACCCTGCGCGTCCTCGGCCACAACGGGCCGGCCCGCGCGCTGTACGCCTCCGAGGGGTTCGCCGTGGAGGGCGTGCTGCCCGGCGAGTTCTTTCTGGCGGGCGGGTACGTGGACGACGTGCTGATGGGCCGCGCGCTCTGACGGCGGCGGGGCCGCTCAGGCCGCGCCGAACCGTTCCCACAGAGCGGGCAGGCGGGTCGCCAGCACCTCTTCGTTCTCGAACGAGAAGGGCACACCGGCCGGTTCGCGGGCCTGCGGGGGAAGTCCCAGGTCCGGTGAGACGACCCCGGTGAGCTGCTCGTACGCCTCGTCGGCGGCGTAGCCCAGCTCCTCGCCGTCCCCGTCGACCTCCTCGTCGAAGTCGTCCAGGAGTTCGGCCAGATCATCCGGGTCCTGGAGCGCGCCCTCGAACACTTCCCGGCCCCGGCCGATCAGCCAGCAGCGGAAGTAGTCGAAGGCGTCGTCGCTCGCGCCGCCGAGCAGCAGAGCGGCGGCGCCCCACAGGTCCCAGCGGTACGCGCGGTGGTAGCGGGCCTCGAAGTGCCGGGCGAAGTCGAGCACGGTCTCGGGATCCAGCCGGACCAGCCGCTCCACGAGCAGCTCGGCGTGGTCCTCGGGGTCGCCCTCGGCGGCCTCACGGGTGCTGTCGATGAGCTCCCAGAACTCCGTCTCGTCCATCACGAGTACAGCATCGGCTCCGGCGGCTGCCCACGCACGCGGAGCCGCCGGGTCCCGGTGACGGGCTCGGCCCCGGCCTCAGCGGTAGCGGCCGTGCATCCGCGCCGCCGTCTCGCGGAAGCGCTCGCGCAGCGCGGGCGGCGCCAGCACCTCGGCCTCCGCGCCCAGCGCCAGCAGCTGTTCGTACGCCACTTCGGGGGACTCCACCGGCAGGGTGACCGTGCGCCACCCGTCGCCGTCGGGCTGTCCCGCGGCGGCCAGCGCCTCCTCGGCGGCGGCCCGGTCCACCAGGTGCGGGAGCCGGCCCGCGCCGGCCCCGGAGACCCGTACGGTCACCTCGGTACGGAGCAGGGAGCGGGCGAACCGCGCCGACCGCTCGGCCCAGAACCCGGCCAGGTCGAAACCGGGGTCCCGTACGAACCGCCCGCCGTCCGGCTCCGCCGCCACCTCCACCGAGACGAACCGGTCGACCCGGTACACCCGGAAGCCGTCCCGGGCGGAGGACGCCTCCACCGGGTCCGCGCCCCGGGCGCAGAGGTACCAGACGCCCGCCTTCAGCACGAGCCCGTACGGCAGCAGCATCCGGTCCGCCTCGGCGTCGCCCCGGCGGTAGCGGGCCCGGACGGTGAGGTCGTCGCGGACGGCCCGGGCCAGGGCGGGCAGCAGCGCCGGGGCCACCGGGTCCTGGAACCAGCCCGGGGCGTCCAGATGGAAGCGCCGGGCCACCGTGTCGGGGGCGTCCCGCAGCGAGGGCGTCAGGGCGGCGGCCACCTTGAGCCGGGCGGTGGACGCGGCGTCCGTCAGGCCCAGGTCGCGCAGCGCGGTGGGCAGCCCGGAGAGGAAGAGCGCCTCGGCCTCACCCCGGGCGAGGCCGGTGAGGCGGGTGCGGTAGCCGTCGACCAGGTGGTAGCCGCCCGTACGACCGCGCTCCGCGTACACCGGTACGCCCGCCCCGGAGAGCGCCTGCGCGTCCCGTAGGACGGTCCGCTCCGACACCTCCAGCTCCGCCGCCAGCTCGGCGGCGGTCATCCCGGGCCGGGACTGGAGGAGCAGCACCATCGTGATCAGTCGGGCGGCGCGCATGCTCCCATTCTCGCCGAGGACGCGCCGCGCGGACCACGCCGGAAAACGCCGTGGCCCCTCCGGTGTCCGGAGCCTTCGTGCATGATCGGTGCGGCACCCCGACCTTCCATGGCGGGGATGCGTCAC
>NZ_JBSFVR010000455.1:0-5184 GCF_053592415.1 Streptomyces sp. NPDC002690
CGATCGAGGACGAGGAGTCCATCGTCTCGGGTCGCTGCGTCGGAGAGCAGGATGTGGCCATGGGCGGTCCGGGTGCCCAGGGGGCAGGGGCTGTAAAACGGTCGGCACGACTACGCGACCCGCGTCATGCAGGCCGCGACCCGCGACTTCGAGGGCCTCACCGAACCCGACGACTGGTCGGTGGCCCACCAGAAACTCGCCCTCGCCCGCCGTGGCGCCGGCGACCTCACCCAAGCCCCGCACTTCGTCGACATCGCCCGCAGCAGCGGCGCCACCGACTCACCGATGCGACGCGTACGGCTGGACACCGCCCATGGCCACATCCTGCTCTCCGACGCAGCGACCCGAGACGATGGACTCCTCGTCCTCGATCGGGCCACCCGCACGGCCGCGCAGTACGGACTCGTCCGCCAACTGCGCAGTATCGAGGGCATCAAGGCCATGAGCGAGGGGCCGACCGGCCCCCGGCGAGGGTGACCAGGGAGAGACGCGTGAGCGACAACCAGCAGGCCATCACCGAGGACCAGCGGCGCCAGGCCACGCTGATCTGGGACTACCACCAGATGCACCACCCATTGCGGCCGGTCGACGTGGCGATCGGGCTGGGCAGCCACGACCTCGGCGTCGCCACCCACTCCGCCGAGTTGTCCCGCGCCGGCCTGTTCCCGACCCTGGTCTTCACCGGCGGCAACAGCCCCACCACCGCCAAGGTCTTCCCGCGCGGCGAGGCCGTCCACTTCCGTGAGCACGCCCTCGGTCTTGGCGTCCCGGCCGAGGCGATCCTGCTGGAACCGGAGGCAGGCAACACCGGGCAGAACATCACCCTTTCCCGAGAGGTCCTCGCCGCCGCCGGCATCACCCCGGCCACGGTGCTGCTGGTCTCCAAGCCCTACATGGAACGGCGGTCCTTCGCGACCGCCCGCAAGCTGTGGCCCGACGTCGAGATCCTCTGCGCGTCGGAGCCGCTGGGGTTCGACGACTACGTGAAGTCCATCGGTGACGAGAAGCTCGTCCTGGACATGCTCGTCGGCGACCTCCAGCGCGTCATCGAGTATCCGAAGCTCGGATTCGCCATCGAGCAGCAGGTCCCGGAGGACGTGCGTGGAGCGTACGAATCCCTCGTCCACGACGGCTTCACCAGCCGCCTCATTGCCGCCTGAACTGCCCGAACCGGGCGGGCTGTGTGCCATCCACCAGCCCAACCTGTTCCCCGGACTGACCACACTGGCCGAGCTGTTCGCGGCGGACTACTGGATCGTCCTGGACGACGTGCGGTTCACCCGCCGCGACTACCAGCACCGAGCCCGCCTCGGTGACCTCGACGAACCGGGCCGCCGGCAGTGGCTCACCATCCCACCCACCTTCCCCACGGACGGCCAACTCTCATCCGGGACGCGCTGATCGGCGACCCCGGCCTGGCCCGTCGAAAGGCGGCGGGGGTGCTGCGGCAGTACTCCGGAGCGAGCCCGCACTGGCCGGCCCTCGCCACAGGCCCTGGTGAACTGCCCTCCCGACCGGGTCGTTCCCAGCGGCTCACGGATCTCCGCGCCGTCACCGATGCCCTCGCGGTCTGGTGGTGCCCGCCGCGTGACCGCTGCCTGTACGCACGGGCATGCCCTCGCACCCGTACCTCTCGGCAGCCCATCCTTCGACGTATCGCCCGGTGAGAGCAATGGCGGAGGATACGAGATTCGAACTCGTGAGGGGTTGCCCCCACCACGCTTTCCGGGCGCGGTGGGGGCACGGCGTCGGCTCCGGTGCCGCTCTCGTACGAAGGCCGGGCGTCCAGGTCAACCCGCGACCGGCAGGGCGGTGGCTATCGTGTTGCGGTCCTTGCGGCCGACCAGCGGGAAGACGATCCGCAGCCCCTGCTCGCTGTCGGGCGAGGAGACGACGAAGGACGAGTTGAGCACGCGCTCCTTGACCTCGGTGCGCACGAGGCCCGCCCGCGCGAACGTCATCAGGTGCTCCCCGGTCCGGGCGATGTTGGGGTTGGCCCGGAAGACGAAGAAGTGACGGTCGGTCATGACCAGGTACATCGGCACCGGCACGGGGATCACGGTCAACGCACCCGCGCTGAGGACCGCCGAGGCCACCGCGAAGGCGGCCGTCCTGCGGACCGAGACAGTCCTCAGGTTCACGATGGTCGCCACCTCGACCTGCTCCCCGGGGGCGAGCATGGGGGTGACGGCGGCGAGCAGCAGGCGGTGGCGCTTGGCGTTCATGACGTACTCCTGGAAAGGGTGGTGCGGAAGACGGGACAGGGGGCCAAGAAGCCTCCACGGCCCGCGCGCCGGCGCCGGTCCTCTGCACCCCCGCCCGCCCGTCCGGGCGTGGTCCCCTCTGCGACAGCCGGGCCACTCTGTCATACGCTCCCTCCGGCTTCCCGAGGAGCCCTCGGGTACGGTCCGGGGTGTCCAGGGACCCACCGTGCGCCTTTGAGACACCGCCGAAGGGCCGGGTGGGGGAAGCGTGTTCCCCGCCCGCCCCTTGTGCCGTACCGGTCGCGCTGGTCGGGCGCGCACGGAGCCGAGCGCCTTCAGAGACAGCCGCAGCCCGGGGTGTAGAGCAGCAGGAAGACGGCCGTCGAAGCGGCCAGGGCGAAGCCGGCGGTGGTCAGGACGGCGAGGCCCCGGCGGAGCCCCTTCGCGGAGGTGCGAAAGGTCTGCCAGGCGCCGTGCGCGAGGAGGAGGCTGACCAGCCCGGCTCCCGCGATGGTCAGGCGTGGGCTGAAGGACCAGCTCAGGTAGGCGATCAGAGCCACGCCGCCAAGCAGGGCGCAGGCGAGCCCGGTGAGAACCGCATCGGCGACGACTTCCCCCACCGTGTCGGCCAAGAAGTCGCCCACGCCCTTCGCCACCCTACGGACCCCCACCACGTCGCTCCGGCCTCGCGTCCTACGGCCCTGAACCGGGCCCGGTTCGGAGGACCTCCACCGGGCCGGAACGGTTGCGCGGTCCTCGGGGGACGTGAGCGGGACCACTGAGAACGGCCGACGCGGACACCGGCCGAGGGCCTGCCGGGAATCGACCCGCGGGGTGTGCGGCCGGGGGCGAGATGCCGCGGCTGCCGTCGCACCCCCGTGGATCAGGGGCAGCCCTCACCCCGCCGCCAGGAACTCCGTGATCGCGGCGGCGAATCCGGGCTCGCGCACCACCGAGAGGTGGTCGCCCGGGAGCACGGTGACCCGGGCGCCCCGGATCGCGCCCGCCAGCACCTCGGGGCGTACGGCCAGCGGGTCGGCGTCCCCGGCGAGTACGAGGGTGGGCACGGCGATCCGGTCCAGCGGTACCGGCCCCCGGAACGCCGCGCGTATCTGGGCGGCCAGCGCGTACCGGTCGGAGCCGGTGGCGTCGGCCAACGCACGGAAGCCACGCGCCTGTTCGGGGACGGTCGTCAGGTCGTCGGCGGTCAGCGCGGCCGACACCAGCTCGGGCGGCATCGCCCGGGTGTCCAGGCCGCCGACCTCCACCACGCCCGCGCCGACGCCTCCGACCACCAACCGCCCGACCCGAGGATCGGCCGCCGCCGTGAGCAGCGCGACGACCGCGCCCATCGAGTACCCGGCGAGGTGGTACTCGTCCGCTCCCAGCCGGTCGGCCAGGAGTCGGACGTCGCCCGCCATCGACTCCTCGCCGTAGAAGCCCTCTTCGTGCGGCCGGTCGGAGGTGCCGTGGCCCCGGGCGTCCAGCGCGTACACCCGGCGGCCGGCCACGAGGAGGGCCTCCACCACCCCGGGGCCGTCCCAGTTCAGCCGGGCGTGCGCGGCGAAACCGTGCAGCAGCACCACCGGAGGCAACGCCGGATCGGGGTCGCGGGACCAGGACCAGTACCGCAGGGTCAGTCCGTCCTCGGTGCGCAGTGCGGTGTGCTGTTCGGTGCGGAGTGGGATCGTCATGGCACGAAAGTACGGTCGAGGGTCGGCGGGCGCGCCGGAATCTGTGCGCGCGCACAGTCCGGAGACCGTTCTCCTGGGACGGCGCACCGCACCGGGCCGTTCGGGCCGATGGAGCGGACGTGCGTCTTCCGGCTCTGTTCACGCGGACGTAACGTGCCGGTGTGACTCCCTCGACGACCGTGCACAGTCCGCTCCGGCTGTACGGCCGCAGCGGTGAACTCGCCATAGTGGAAACCCTCTTGGGCCGTCTCGCGCAGGGCGACGGCGGTGCGCTCGTGGTGACCGCGCCGCCCGGTCTCGGCCGCAGCGCCCTGCTGGACGCGGCGGCCGAAACGCACCGCGCCCGGAACCGGGGCCCCGTGCTGCAGGTGACGGCGGTCCCCGCCGAGCGCCGCCTCCCGCACAGCGGGCTGCGCGCCCTGCTCGGCTCGGCCCCCGGCCCGCTCTCCGTACCGCCCGGGCGGGGGCCGCGCTCCGGCATCACCCCCGACGCGCTGCTCGCCCTGCTGCGGGAGACCGGCGCCGACCGGCCGGTGCTGGTCTGCGTGGACGACGCGCACGCCTGGGACCCCCCGTCCCGGGAAGCCCTCGGCTTCGCGGCCCGCAGGCTCGGGGCGGGCAGCCGGGCCGCCGTGCTGATCGCGTCGGCCGACGAGACCAGCTTCGCCGGGCTGCCCGCACTGCGCCTCGGCCCGCTCGACGACGAGGCGGCGGCCTGCCTGCTGGAGCGCCTCACCGGCAAGTCCCCCGACATCGACCCCGGGGTCCGCGGCGAGCTGCTGCGGGAGGCGGCGGGCAATCCGCGGCTGCTCGCCGGGCTCGTCGGGCACCTCACCGCGGACCAGCTGGCAGGCCGCACGGTGCTGCCCTTCCCGCTGCCCGGCGGCGAGAGCGTGCTCGACGCCCACGCCGCACAGCTCGACGGCCTCCCCGCCGAGACCCGCACCCTCCTGCTGCTGGCCGCCGCCGCCCAGGAGCACGAGCCGGAGGGCGCCGGAGCCGACGCCGGACTCCTGCTGAGAGCCGGCAACCGGGCGGGACTCGGCGCCACCCTGCTCGACCGCGCGCTCTTCGGGCCCGGCGGCATCCCCGGAATCCTCGAACGCACCGGCAGCCGCGTCCACTTCAGCCACCCCCTGCTCGGCCGCGCGGTGCTGCGGCACGCCCCGCCCGCGCACCGGCGGGCCGCCCACGAACTCCTCGCCGCGCTGCTCGGCCAGGTCGCCGCGCATCCGCTGCCCGCCCTGGTGCAGCGGGCCTGTGCGGCCCCGGCGCCGGACGCCGCC
>NZ_JBSFVR010000456.1:0-5176 GCF_053592415.1 Streptomyces sp. NPDC002690
TCGCGGCGTGGTGGGGCGGCGGAGGGTGTTGCCGGGTTGGTGGCGGAGTTGGAGGCCGCCGGGGCGGTGGTGGAGGTGGTGGCTTGCGACGTGTCGGACCGTGATGCGGTTCGGGGGTTGGTCGCTTCGGTGCCGGAGGGTTTCGAGCTGCGTGGTGTGGTCCATGCGGCCGGTGTGCTGGACGACGGTGTGATCAGCTCTTTGACCCCCGCACGCCTGGACCGGGTGTTGGCCGCGAAGGCGGACGCCGCCTGGTACCTGCACGAGGCGACCGCGCACCTCGGCCTGTCCCTGTTCGCCATGGTCTCCTCGCTGTCCGGTGTGATCGGTACGCCGGGCCAGGCCAACTACGCCGCCGCCAACGCCTTTCTGGACGCATTGGTGGAGCACCGCCGTGGCCGGGGGCTGGCAGGCCAGTCGGTGTCCTGGGGCCTGTGGGCGTCGGTCGGCGGAATGACCGGCCACCTCGGCGCCGAGGACCTCGCGCGCAAGCGCAGCGAGGACGGGGTGCTTGCGATCGCCACCGACCAGGCCCTGGAGCTGTTCGACGCCGCGGTCCGTACCGGCACCGGCCACCTGGTGGCCGCCCAGTGGGATCTGGGCGTGCTGCGGAAGCTGGCAGCGGCGGACGGGCTGCCGGCGCTGCTGTCCGGCCTCGTCCCGAAGGCCCGGCGGAGTGCCGCGGCGACCCCCGCGGAGTCTGCGTCCCAGCTCCTTACGCGCCTGCGGGAGGCCGATCCGGCCGACCGGCACCGGCTGCTGGTGGCACTGGTCACCGGGCAGGCGGCGGCAGTCCTCGGGCACGGCGAGGCAGAGGACGTGGACCCGGCAACGCCCCTGCAGCACCTGGGCCTGGACTCGCTCGGCGGCGTCCAGTTGCGTAACCGTCTGCGGGTCGCGACCGACCTGGTACTGCCGGCGGGGCTCGTCTACAGTAATCCGACGTCCGAGGCCCTCGCGGAATACATCGGGGAAAATCTGCTCCTTTCCGCCACCTCGAACTGACCGACCGATTGTCTTTCTTCCAGGCCGGGTGCGGAATTTCCGCACCCGGCCTCGATGCTCCAATACCCCTGGTCGACATGGGAGTTGACCACTCTTGAGGTCCCGAGTTCGGGCCCCGTAGATTACGGCGGCGCGGCCGAAAGGCGTAAATGCCGCGGGACTTCCGGAAGGGCAGCCATGCATCCCTCGCATTCGTTCGGTATGTCGTCGGCGCAGAAAGAGCTGTGGCTGGCGCAGGCCCTCGCCCCGGAAGTCCCGAACATCCCGTGCCTCGTCGTCGACGTGGCCGGTGGGATCGACGTGGAGCTGCTGGAGTCGGCGCTGCGCACCCTGCTGGCCGAGGCCGAGGTCCTGCGGGTGAACGTCCGCGAGTTCGAGGACGGGCTGCGTCAGGTGGTCAAGGACGCTGTCGGCTGGGAGCCGTTCCGCGCCGACGTGACCGACGAGCCCGACCCGGAGGCGGCGGCGCGGGCCGTGGTGGATTCCGTCCTGACCACGCCGTTCGACCTGGAGCACGACGTCCTGGTCCGGGCCGGGACGATCCGGCTGGGGCCCGACCACTGCCGGATACTGCTCGCCTTCCACCACCTGGTGACCGACGGCTTCGGCATGGCGATGCTGGTCGCCCGGGTTGCCGAGCTGTACACCGCCGCCCGCCACGGCCGCCCGGCCGTTCCGTCGAACTTCGGCGACGCCGGGGTGATCGCTGAGCAGGACGCCGGCTACCGCGCCTCCGAGCGCTACGCGGCCGACGAGGGCTTCTGGCGTGACTACCTGGCAGACCTGCCCGAGCCCGCGCGCCTGCACGGGGAGCGCCGCCGCGGCGCGGCGCCCGGCCAGCTGCGGAGCTCCGCGGTCGTCACCCGCGCCGAGCTGACCGAGTGGGAGGGCGTCGCCGAGTCGCTGGGGATGACGGTCAGCAGCCTGCTGGCCGGTGCGACCGCGGTCTTCCTGGGCCGGATGACCGGGCTCGGCGAGTTCGTGTTCTCGGTGGCCGGCTCCAACCGCACCGGGGCCGACGCCACCTCGCCCGGGCTGCTGCGCGGCATCGTGCCGACCCGGGTCCGGGTGCCGGTCGAGGCGGCGTTCGCGGACGTCGCCGCGGACGTCGCCGAGCAACTGCGCACGACCGGGACGCACGGCCAGTTCCAGATGTCCGACATCCGCAAGGCGATCGGCGCGTCCAACTCCGGCGGCGCGGTGTTCGGCCCCAGCCTGAACGTCATCCCGTGGGCACAGACGCTCGACCTGGACGGCGCGCGCGGCTACATCACCGACATCCGGTTCGGCGCGGTGCCGGACCTGGCGTTCACGCTGCTGGCCGACGAGCGGCCCGGGCACGGCATGTCCGTGCACGTGGACGCGGACGCGACCCGGTACGTCCTCGCCGACCTCGAACTGTTCCTGGAGCAGCTGCTCGGCCTGGTGCGTACGGTGGTCGACGACCCGTACGTTCCGGTCGGCCTGGTCGAGCTGATGGACGAGGCCCGGGCCCACGAGGTCCTGGTGAAGTGGAACGACACCGCGCGCGAGCCGGTGCGCTCGACGATCACCGAGGTGTTCGCCGCGCAGGCACTGCGGACGCCCGACGCGCCTGCGGTGGTCGCCGGGGGCCGAACCCTCACGTACGCCGAGCTCGACGCCCGATCGACCCGGCTGGCCGGGGCCCTGGCACGGCACGGCGTGCGCCGCGAGTCGCTGGTGGGGCTGGCGTTCCGTCCCTCGGCGGAGTTCGTCGTCGCGGTGTTCGCCGCGCTGAAGGCCGGCGCCGCCTACTTCCCGCTCGATCCTGAGTACCCGGCCGAGCGGCTCGGGGCGATGGTGACCGCGGTGCGGCCCGTCCTGGTGCTGACCGGCGGCGAGCCGCTCCCGGGGCTCGCCGCGGACGTCGAGGTCCTGACTTTCGCCGAGGCCGAAGCGGCTGAGCCCGAAGCGGCCGGCCCCGAAGCGGCCGGCCCCGAAGCGGCCGGACCCGAAGCGGCCGGACCCGAAGCGGCCGACTCGGTGAACGCGGCGCGTGACCGGGCGCCGGCCGGTCCGGTCTCGCCGTCGAGCCTCGCGCACGTCATCCACACCTCCGGCTCCACCGGCGGCCCCAAGGGCGTGATGATCACCCACGAGGGTGTGGTCGCGCTGGCGGCCGACCGGTCCTCCGCCGGGCTGGACCGGGTACTGCTGCACTCCTCGCTGTCCTTCGACGCCTCGACCTGGGAGCTGTGGGTCCCGCTGCTGTCCGGCGGCTGCGTGGTCGTGGAGTCCGGGACGGTCGACGCCGACGCCGTCCGGGCCCTGACGGAACGGCACCGGCTGTCCGGCACGCTGCTGCCCACCGGCCTGTTCGCGGCTCTCGTCGAGCAGGATCCGGCCTGCCTGGCCGCCATGCCGCACGTCTGGACCGGCGGCGACGTGCTGCCGGTCGCCACGGTCGAGCAGATGCGGGTCCACGCCCCGCACACCGAGATCGTCAACGCCTACGGTCCGTCCGAGATCACCGTGGCCGCCCTGACCCACACGCTGACGCCGGACACCGACGTGGCGGCCGGCGTCCCGATCGGCGCGCCGCTCGACGGCACCCGTGTGTACGTGCTCGGCCCCGGCCTGGTGCCGGTGCCGCCGGGCGTCGTCGGCGAGCTGTACATCGCCGGCACCGGCCTGGCCCGCGGCTACTTCGAACGTCCCGGCCTGACCGCGACCCGGTTCGTCGCCGACCCTTTCGACCCGGCCGGCGGCCGGCTGTACCGCACCGGCGACCTGGTCCGCTGGGGCCGCGACGGCGCGATGCGCTTCGTCGGCCGCGCTGATGGCCAGGTCAAGATCCGCGGTTTCCGGATCGAGCCGGGCGAGGTGGAGGCGGTCCTCGCCGGCCACCCGCTGGTGCGGCGCTGCACCGTCCTCGCACGGGAGAGCGCGGGCGAGCGGGCGCTCGGCGAGGTCACCAAGCAACTGGTCGCCTACGCGGTCGTCGACAGCGCCGAGCCGGACGAGCAGGACCGCCTCGCCGGCGAGCTGCGCCGGTACGTCGCCGAGCAGCTACCCGAGTTCATGGTCCCGGCGGCATTCATGGTGCTGGCCGAGCTGCCGCTGACCCGCAGCGGGAAGATCGACCGAGCCGCGCTGCCCACGCCGGTGTTCACCACCGGACGCGCCTACCGGGCGCCGCGCTCGCCGCGCGAAGAACTGCTCGCGGGCATCTTCGCCGAGGTCCTGGACCTCGACCTGGTCGGCATCGACGACGACTTCTTCCTGCTCGGCGGCCACTCGCTGCGTGCCACCCGCCTGATCGGCAAGGTTCGCCGGGCGTTCGGGGCCGAGGTACCGATCCGTGCGGTGTTCGACAACCCGACCGTCGCGCAGCTCGCCGAACACCTGGAGCCCGGCGCCGCGACCGTCACCGGAACCGTCACCGCCGCGGCGCTCGGAGTGCGGCCCCGGGTGGAGCCCTTCGCCCGCCCGGAGCGCCTGCCGCTGTCCTACGCGCAGAGCCGGCTCTGGTTCCTGTGCCGCTTCGAGGGACCGTCGGCGCTCTACAACCTCCCGGTGGTGTTCGAACTGCGCGGCGAGGTGGACGCCGCCGCGCTGGCCGCCGCCTTCCGCGACGTGGTGCTGCGCCACGAAAGCCTGCACACGGTGTTCGCCGAGGACGAGGACGGGTCCGCCCACCAGGTGATCCTGGCCGAGGACGAGGTGGTGACCGACCTGCCCGTCCGGGACCTCGCGCCGGACGCCCTCGGCGCTGCCGTCGCCGAGGAAATCGGGTACTGCTTCGACCTGCGCACCGAGATCCCGATCCGGGCCCGCCTGCTCCGCGACGGCACCGGGGTCGGCGTGCTGGTCCTGGTCCTGCACCACATCGCCGGCGACGGCGCGTCGATGGTCCCGCTGACCCGAGACCTGCTGACGGCGTACGCCGCCCGCACGGCGGGACAGGCACCCGCGTTCGAGCCGTTGCCGGTGCAGTACGCGGACTACACGCTCTGGCAGCGCGGACTGCTGGGCGACGAGCGCGACCCGGAGAGCCGGGTCGCCATCCAACTCGACTACTGGAGAAACGAGTTGGCAGGGGCGCCGCAGCCGCTGGCAGCCCGAGCGACGCGAACTCGACCGCGATAGTCGCCGGCGCCTTCGCCCGTGCGGGCAAGAAGCTGGCCGACGTGACCTCGTCCGCCGGGCA
>NZ_JBSFVR010000457.1:0-5142 GCF_053592415.1 Streptomyces sp. NPDC002690
GCACGTCGTCCACGAGTTTGCGCGGCGGTTGTGTCAGGTCCAGCGCGTCGGGGCCCTTGGCCCAGCGCGAGCCCGGGTGCGGGGAGAGGTACTCGCTGGGTGGCGTGCCCGTCGCTGAGCACGGCCACCAGATACGTCCTGCCGCCCGACTCGACCCGCCCCACGCTGTTGATGTCCCACAAGCCGGTGGTGGTCCGGGGCATCCAGCCGTTCTTCAGCAGCGCGTCGGTCCCCGCGGCGGACACGCCCCACCGCTGGTCGGCCTCCACCTGGCCCATCAGCTCCTGCACGTAGGCCCGCGAGTCGGCGGACAGCGGGCTGCTCGCGTCGGAGCCCTCGGCGAAGACCGCCTCCAGCAGTCTCACCTGGTCGGCCGCCGTGGTCAGGGTCAGCCCCCAGGCGTGGGAGGCGGTGGTACCGGTCAGTCCCAGCCGTTCGTTCGCCGCGTCGAGCGCGCTCTCACCGCCGACCACCTGAAGCAGGCGCGTGGCCGACGCATTGTCGCTGTTCTCGATCATGGTGGCCGCCGAGGCCCGCTCGCCCGCGGTCAGCTCCCGGCCCTCGTCCTGCGCGGTCAGCAGCAGAGCGGCCAGGATGTCCACCTTCACGATGCTGGCGGTGTCGAAGGTCTGCCCGGCGGCGCTCTCGTACGCCCCGCTCGCCCCGCTCTCCGGGTCGAGCACGGCCACCGAGAGCCGCGCGTCCCCTGCCACCGGCCGGACGGCCGCCGCCACCAACGCGTCGTAGTCCACTTCGGGCTCCTCGCTCGCCGCCGCGGAGGGTGTACCGGCCCCGGTGGACGGAGCCCGCGACGAGGCCGAGGCTACCGAGGCCACGGGGTCGTCCGCGCCCTCCGCCGCGTGGCTCGTCAGGTACGCGCCGCCCGCAGCCGTACCGGCCAGCACGACGATCGCGGTCACCGAGGCCGACATCACTGACCTGCGTATTCTCAGACGGGGCATGGCCGCACGCTAGGAAGCGCGTCTGAGAGGAGCCTGTGGCGAACCTGTCGTCCCGGTGAGAATACGGACCCATTACGCTCGTCCCGTGGAGCTCAAGAACATCCCGGACCCCGGTTTCTCCGACGACGACGGCAGCGCCGCCCCCGAGCTGACGGCGGCGCTCAGCGCCTGGTCCGAGGACAGGTCGGCCGTCGGACCGGTCCTGGCGGCCCTCCGCGACGCCCGACTCCTGGTGCCCGTCGTCGCCGTCCTCGGCGAGGTCGAGGAGGACGAGAACGGGCTGCGCCGCGAGAAGACCAGCGACATGGCCGTCCCCACCCTCACGGCGGGGAACCGGCGCGCGCTGCCCGCCTTCACCTCCACCGCCTCGCTGGCACTCTGGGACCCGCAGGCACGCCCGGTAGCCGTGCCCCTCCATCAGGCGCTGCAGGCAGCCGCCCACGAGAAGGCGGACACGATCGTGCTGGACCTCGCCGGTCCCGTCGCCTTCGAGCTGTCCGGCTCCGCCCTGCGCGCCCTCGCCGAAGGCCGGACCGGGGCCGGCCCTCTGGACGACCCCGCCGTCGTCACGGCCGTACGGGACGTCGTCGCGGCCGAGCCCGCCGTGCTCCGCGCCCACCTGGGCCCCGGGAGCGCCGACGGCACCCTCGCGCTCGTCCTCGCCCCGGAAGCGGTCCCCGCGGAGGCGGCACGGCGAGTGGCCTCCGCGTTGTCCGCCAGCGAGGTGCTGCGCGCCAGGCTCGTACGCGGCCTCGACCTCGCCCTGCTGCCGGCCGACGCGCCCACCCCGGGCGAGCCGCTCTTCACCCGCTGACCGCCGGCCGCTGTCACCGACCGCTGACCGCCGGCCGCTGTCACCGACCGCTCCCGCGCCGGACCGGAGCATGGTCCGCCCCGGCAGCCACCTCCGCCACCTGAACGGCTCAACGCGCGCGTCCGTCACTCCGCCTCGAAAATGGGCGAAGTGAACTAAATCCGGACGAAATTCGCGAGGTGGTTGTATGCAGACGCGGACGGTTGTCTCAGAGTTTCTGGGGACGCTGCTCCTGGTGTTCTTCGCCGTCGGTTCCGCGGTTCTCGCCGTCGATTTCATCGGGACGGTGGGCATCGCCCTCGCGTTCGGCTTCGTGCTGCTGGCGCTCGCCTACGCGCTCGGCCCGATCTCCGGCTGCCACGTGAACCCCGCGGTGACTCTCGGCATGCTGATGGCACGGCGCATCGACGTCCGTACGGCGGTCACCTACTGGGTCGCCCAGTTCGTGGGCGCCATCGCGGGTGCGGCGCTGCTCTTCCTGCTGGCGAAGCAGGTCCCGGGACTGAAGACGCACGGCAAGTTCGGCAGCAACGGCTACGGCGACCGCTCGGAGGTCCACCTCAACCAGGGCGGGGCGTTCCTCGCCGAGGTGGTGCTGACCTTCCTGCTGGTCTTCGTCGTCCTGGCGGTGACCCACAAGGTCGCGGTGATCGGCTTCGACGGACTCCCCATCGGCCTGTCGCTCGCGGTGATCCACCTGGTGGGCATCCCGCTGACCGGCACGTCCGTCAACCCCGCCCGCAGTCTGGGGCCCGCCATCTTCGCCGGCGGCCCCGCGCTCTCGCAGCTCTGGCTGTTCATCGTGGCGCCACTCGTGGGCGGCGTCATCGCCGCGCTCGCCCACCGCCTGACACACCCGGTCTCCGTACGCGCCGCCGAGGCGGGCGACGTTCCGGCCGACGAGGCGGGGACGGCCTGAGCCGAGCGACGGAAACCACCACGCGCGGCGTGCGGAGAGCGCCGGACGGCACGGAGCCCGCCGTCCCCTCAAGGGGAGGCGGGCTCCGTGCGGTGTGCTGCCGTTCGCGGCCGGCGGCAGGCGGCCGTCAGCCGTAGACGGGGCCGGTGTACTTCTCACCCGGGCCGGTGCCAGGCTCGTCCGGTACGAGCGAGGCCTCGCGGAAGGCGAGTTGGAGCGACTTCAGCCCGTCGCGCAGCGGCGAGGCGTGGAAGGTGCTGATCTCGGTCGTGCTGGCGTCCAGCAGGCCGGCGAGGGCGTGCACGAGCTTGCGGGCCTCGTCGAGGTCCTTGTGCTCCTCGCCCTCCTCGGTCAGGCCGAGCTTCACGGCGGCGGCGCTCATCAGGTTGACCGCGACGGTCACGATCACCTCGACGGCGGGGACCTCTGCGATGTCGCGGGCCATTTCGTCGAAGCCGGGGTTCTCGGTGCTGGGGGCGTCACTCATGCCCCACACGATACGGCTGGTCCCGCACGTCCCCGCGCGCGGGCGCCGGGGCCGGGGTCGCCGGGTGCGGCGACGCACGGGATTAGCGTCACCGTCCGGCTGCTGCTAACCTTGTGTAACGACCGGCCGGACACCTATGTGCTCGGCCCACAAGTGGAGGCTCCGATCTCCCACCCAGTCGCCCTCAGGGCGGCGGGTCACCGGTCAGACGGCCACCATCGTTCCGTACGGACGATGGAGCCGTCCGATGCGCCCCGCGGATTTCACGCGGCGGTGTTCCGGTATTTTCAGGAGCCCCGCCTGTGTCCCGTCCGGGGCATTTTTCATATCCCGGCGCGGTTGGTCTGTCGAAACAGACGTTACGTGGCTGTCTGCCAGGCAGTCGCGTGGTGCTACCTAGGAGGATCCATCAGCGCCGAGCCCCGCATCAACGACAGGATTCGCGTTCCCGAGGTGCGACTTGTCGGACCCAGCGGCGAGCAGGTCGGGATTGTTCCGCTTGCCAAGGCCCTGGAGCTCGCACAGGAGTACGACCTCGACCTGGTCGAGGTGGCGGCAACCGCCCGCCCGCCCGTGTGCAAGCTCATGGACTACGGGAAGTTCAAGTACGAGTCGGCCATGAAGGCCCGTGAGGCGCGCAAGAACCAGGCGCACACGGTCATCAAGGAGATGAAGCTCCGGCCGAAGATCGACCCGCACGACTATGACACCAAGAAGGGTCACGTCGTCCGGTTCCTGAAGCAGGGCGACAAGGTCAAGATCACGATCATGTTCCGTGGTCGTGAGCAGTCCCGCCCGGAGCTCGGCTTCCGCCTGCTCCAGCGTCTCGCTTCGGACGTCGAGGAACTCGGCTTCATCGAGTCCAACCCCAAGCAGGACGGCCGGAACATGATCATGGTTCTGGGCCCGCACAAGAAGAAGACCGAAGCCATGGCGGAGGCCCGCGAGGCGCAGGCCGCCCGCAAGGCCGAGCGTCAGGGCAGCACTCAGGACGTCGAGTCCGAGGGCGCGTCCGAGGCGCAGGCCGAAGCACCCGCCGAGGCTCCTGCCGAGGCACCCGTCGAGGCTTCGGCCGAGACACCTTCCGAGTCGTGACCTCGGGGCCGCCATCCAGGTGGCCCCCGGTCCTCCCGGAATCCACAGAGATCTGACGCCCCTGATCGCGCGGTGCCCGCACCGTGAGGGGCGCCACTGACGAGGAGATAACGGCGCGATGCCGAAGAACAAGACGCACAGCGGTACCAGCAAGCGCTTCAAGATCACCGGCTCCGGCAAGGTGCTCCGCGAGAAGGCGGGCAAGCGCCACCTCCTGGAGCACAAGTCGTCCAAGAAGACCCGCTCGCTGACCGGCACGGTCGTCGTGGCTCCGGCCGACGCCAAGAAGATCAAGAAGCTTCTCGGCAAGTGAGGTCAGGCCCCCGGTGAACCCGGGAGGCCGACCTCGATCGAACCGGGACCAATTCGTTTCCGGGCTGGGTGCGTCGACATCGTAACCACCAGCCCCGCTGCAAGGAGTTAAAAGTGGCACGCGTCAAGCGGGCAGTAAACGCCCACAAGAAGCGCCGGGCGATCCTCGAGGCCGCCAGCGGTTACCGCGGTCAGCGTTCGCGCCTGTACCGCAAGGCCAAGGAGCAGGTCACCCACTCCCTGGTCTACAACTACAACGACCGCAAGAAGCGCAAGGGCGACTTCCGCCAGCTCTGGATCCAGCGCATCAACGCCGCTGCCCGCCAGAACGGCATGACGTACAACCGCCTCATCCAGGGTCTGAAGGCCGCCAACATCGAGGTGGACCGCAAGATCCTCGCCGAGCTCGCGGTCAACGACGCCAACGCGTTCGCCGCCCTCATCGAGGTCGCGAAGAAGGCCCTCCCGGCCGACGTGAACGCCCCCAAGGCCGCCTGACCCAGGCGTACTTGAAGGTGCTTGACCCGGACCCGCAGGCGACGAGCGCCTGCGG
>NZ_JBSFVR010000458.1:0-5136 GCF_053592415.1 Streptomyces sp. NPDC002690
AGGATCAGGTCCTGGTCCAGGGTGATGCGTCCGAAGTCCATGGCCACCGTGGTGGTGGTCTTGTCCCCGGTGTGGGTCAGGTCGTCGATGCCCGCCGAGGCGGACGTCATCACGGCTTCGGTGCGCAGCGGGTTGATCTCCGAAACGGCACCGACAAACGTGGTCTTACCCACGCCGAAGCCCCCTGCCACCACGATCTTCGCCGAGGTGGTGGAGCGGGCCGCTCCGCCGCTAGAGCTTGCGAAGTCCACTGAGCACCCTTTCGAGCAGTGTCACATCTGGCTGGCCGCCGGCGGTCTCGTCGCCGCCGGGCTGATGGATAGCGACGAGTCCGGCCTCGGCCAGGTCGGCGACGAGGATCCGGGCAACGCCGAGCGGGATCGAGAGAAGGGCCGAGATCTCGGCCACCGACTTGATCTCGAAGCAGAGCCGGCAGATCCGCTGGTGCTCGGGCAACTGCCCTTGCAGCCGGGACGGATCGGCCGTCGTACTGACCAGTGCCTCGATGGCGAGCTGGTAACGCGGCCGCGTCCGTCCGCCGGTCATGGCGTACGGACGGACCAACGGGTTGTGAGCGGCGGGCGCCGACGGCGACGCGGGCCTCGAAGGCCGCTGCGCCACCGGCTGGATCCGGGGTGCCGGAGCGTCGAACCGCTGCGGCGGCTCCTGCCGGGGCTGCCACTCGGACTGCTGCCGCTGGGACCACCCAGGTCCCGGCTGCTGAGGCCAGTCGGCTCCGCGCGGGTGCGACTGCGCGGGCTGCTGGGGCGGGAGATAAGGGTCATAACCCTGCGCACCGCCCTCGGCGCTCGGCGCGGAGGGGAAGCTGAAGCGGTTTTCCCCGTGCTCGTCCGGAACCCGCTGACTGCCGTCATACGGGTGTCCGCCTGTGGGTGCTGCCACGTCTCCTCCTCCTGCTGCCATTCGCCGATCCCAGTGGGGCCGCGCCACCGCACCCTATGGCGCGGTGACGAGAAACGCACTGTCTGTCTCTTAGTTGAGAAGACTTCCCTGGAGTTCGGCGCGAAGATCCGGCGTCAGGACACCGCCCGCACGGTCCACCAAAAGTGCCATTTCGTACCCAACCAGACCGATATCGGCGTCCGGGTGGGCCAGAACGGCCAGCGAAGATCCGTCGGAAATCGACATGATGAAGAGAAACCCTCGCTCCATCTCCACAACGGTCTGGTTGACGGCGCCGCCCTCGAAGATCCGGGAGGCACCCGCGGTCAGCGACGTCAGACCGGAGGCGACAGCCGCCAACTGGTCGGCGCGGTCGCGCGGGAACCCCTCGGACATGGCCAGCAGGAGTCCGTCGGCGGAGACCACCACCGTGTGCGACACCCCGGGGGTGCTGTCCACGAAGCTGGTGATCAACCAGTTGAGATTCTGCGCCGCCTGGCTCATCGGGCTCACACTAACGCTCCTGGTTGTAGGTATTACTGCTGTCCGACCCCTGGTTGCGTCCCTGCTGGATGCCGCGCCGCAGGTTGCTCAACCTGCCGCGGATGTCCTCGGGAGCACGGGAGACCTGGGGCCCGCCCTGCTGGGTCTGCTCCGCGGTGCCCTCGACCAGATTGGCCTTGGGTACCCGCCGGGGAAGCCCGGAAAGGGTTATTCCGCCGGCCTTCGGGTCCCGGAGCTTCTCGGCCCGCTCCCAGCGCTCGTCGTTGGTCGAACGCCAGTCGTCCGTGCCTTCGCCGTCCTGCGGTCCGGCGGCCGGCGGGGAGTCCTGCTGCCGGGACTGGTCGGCGGCCGCGGAACGGTCGTTGTCCGATCCGCCTGGCTGCCAGTGCTGCTGCCCGCCCCGGCGCGGGAGCCCCGCGTCGGTCATCTCGTGACCGGCGTTCGCGGTGGGACCCGAATGATCGAAGCCTACGCGCTCGGGCGTCTCCTCGGGAGCGCCGGGAGCGGATTCCGCTTCTTCCTGGGCGGAGGTCTCGTAACTGCCCTGGAAACCGCCCTGTTCCGGCCACCCACCCTGCTGGTGCTGGTCACCCTGCGGCGCGAACTGGTCACCGTACGAAGGCTGTTGGGTTTCCTGGGGCGCGTACCCCTGTTCCGCATAGCCGCTCGGGGAGGGCTGCTCGGCGTCCGGCCGGTAGCCGGCGTCCGCCGCGTACGGGTCGTACGCCTCCTGGTGGCCGGCCTGCTCGAAGCCCTGCTGCTGCCCGTAGCCCGGCTCGTAGGAACCCTGCTCGAACGCGCCCTGCGGGTAGCCGTTCGGGTCGTACGACGGCTGCCCCTCGTAGCCGGACCGCGGGTAGCCGTCCTGCTCGAACCGCTGCTGCTGCGGGGCACCTTGACCGGGGCCCTCGAACGGAGACTGCTCGCCGGCGGTGTGCGCGGCCTCCAGGGCGGCCCGGCGCTCCTCGCGCATCAGCGAGCGGCCCACCGGGTCGAGCGTCGGGGATTCCCCCTCGTAACGCGAGTCGTCGAAGCCGAGTTCGGCGGCCGTGCGCATTCCCGAGAGCTGCGGAGCCGGGGACAGGGGCGGCTGCTGCTGCTCCGGGATGATCGAGGAGACGGTGAAGTCGTCCGACGAGGGGACGGGTTCGCCACCGCCACCGTGGGTGATCGCGTCCGGCAGCATGACCAGGGAGGTCGTGCCGGCCTGCTCGCCCGAGGGGCGCAGCTGGACCCGGACGCCGTGGCGGTCGGAGAGCCGGCCGACCACGAAGAGACCCATCCGCTGGGAGACCGCGGCGTCCACGGTCGGCGGGTTGGCGAGCTTGTGGTTGATGTCGGCGAAGTCCTCGGCGGTGAGGCCGATTCCCTTGTCGTGGATCTCGATCATCACGCGGCCGTCCGGCAGCCGGGTCGCGGTGACGCGGACCTTGGTCTGCGGCGACGAGAACACCGTGGCGTTCTCCAGCAGCTCCGCCAGCAGGTGCACGAGGTCGGTGACGGCCTGGCCGTGGATCTCGGTGTCCGGGACCCCGGTCAGCTCGATGCGCTCGTACGACTCCACCTCGGAGGAGGCGGCACGGAGCACGTCCACCAGCGGTACCGGCTGGTTCCAGCGGCGGCCCGGCTCCTCGCCGGCGAGGACCAGGAGGTTCTCGCCGTTGCGGCGCATGCGGGTGGCCAGGTGGTCCAGCCTGAAGAGGCTCTCCAGCTGGTCCGGGTCGGCCTCGTTGTTCTCCAGGTCGGTGATGAGGGTCAGCTGGCCCTCGATGAGCGACTGGTTGCGGCGCGAGAGGTTGGTGAAGATCGCGTTGACGTTCCCCCGCAGCATCGCCTGCTCCGAGGCGAGACGGACGGCTTCGCGGTGCACCTGGTCGAAGGCGCGGGCGACCTCGCCGATCTCGTCACTGGTGTTGATCGGGATGGGCTGCACCCGCGTGTCGACCCGGCCCGGGTCGGTCCGCGACAGCTGGTCGACCAGCGACGGCAGCCGCTGCTCGGCGACCTCGAAGGCGGCGGTGCGCAGCCGGCGCATCGCCCGGCTCATCTGGCGTGCCATGAATCCGGCCACGACGAACGCGGCGAGCAGGGCGACCACGACGATCGAGGCGTTGACGATGGCGTCGGTCTTGGCGTCGGAGGAGATCTGCGCGGCCTCCTCCACCGCCTTGTCGACGAGCTCGTCCGTGACGGTGGCGTACCCCTCGAACTTCGCGGTGGACGCGGCCAGCCAGGTCTCCGGGGTGATTCCCTTCGCCTTCAGTTCGGACGGGGAGAGCCCCTTGCCGATCTGCAGGGCCATTCCGTCGAAGACGGAGCCGCCGACGCTGGGCGGGGCCACGAACGGAGTCCCGGCGGCCTCGGCCTGTTCCTTGGCGGCCTTCAACTGCTCGGCGCCCTCCGCGGCCTTGCTGGCCATGACCGCCTTGAGACGGTCCACGTCCGCCTGGGTGCCGCCGGAGTTGAACTCGCCGAGCGCGATCTGTTCCAGGTAGTTGTACGAGCCGAAGGCCTTGACCTGGGCGTTGAACGTGGTCTCCTTCTCGCTCGGACGCACCAGCAGGTGCAGTCCGATCGAGCGCTGGAGCGATTCGGCGGCCTGCGAGAGTTCGAGCGCGTAGACGGTACGGCCGTAGCTGGTGACGTTGCCGGTACCCAGACCGAGTTCGTTGGCGAACTCCATCAGCGAGTGCTGGATCTGGGTGTAGCCCTCCTCGGTGCTCACCGGGTCCAGGCTCGTGGAGTACGCGGACTTCCGCAGCGCGGCGAGCTTCGGCTCCTCGCCCCGGAAGAGCTTCAGCCGGCGCTGCAGACCCGCGGTCTGCGGCATGTCGGCCACCGCGGTGGTGAACCCCGACGCCGCGGCGTCGGTGGCCGCGCGGCTCTGCGTCACGGCCGTGTCGGTGGACTTCTTCGCCAGAAGGGGCTGTGCGGTGAGGTCGCGCTCGTTCAGCAGCGCCTGCCCGTACACCGAGGCCGCGCGGACGACGAACGCGGTCTTCTCGGCGTCCTGCGCCTCGTTCCAGGTGTCGATCGACCCCTTCACCTGGAAGCCGCCCATGGTGAGACCCACCAGTGCGGGGATCAGGAGGATCGCGTTCAGTCGCGTCGCCACGCGCCAGTTGCGGGGGGACAGCTTGCTCGTGCTGCCGACGGGCGATCCGTCGTCGGCCGTGTCCGCACGGTCGGCGCGCTCCCCGGGTGACACAGCGGTGCGCGGCGGCGTGAAGTTGCCCCGCTCGGGCTGCGTCGGGGAGCCTTCGTTGCTTCGCCTCACTCGACCAACAACCTCTCGGCGTCGGCACCTACGTTGTGCCGGTAAATTCGTTCAGGGCCGTACTACTCGGGAGTTCGCCGCATTCCAGCATGGGGACCTGCCGCGTTCCAAACACTCGGACCCGATCGGTCCGAGTGGCGCATGCCTCAGATAAAACGGGCATAAAGAACGAGCCCCGCCAAAAGGCGAGGCTCACATGAGCGGAGTGACACCGGGTGGATGCGTCGGGTGTCGGCCCGCTGGAAATTCTCTGTCGAAACGTTATGAACGCGGGGGTGGATCGTGTCGAAGGACACAGGGCCACCCCCGCGCGACTACGGCAACTTACCTATGCCGATACCGAATTATGCCTACTTGAGCCGGGCCATCAGGGCGTGTTCGACGAGGGTGATGAGGGCGCTCTTGGCGTCCGAGCGGTGTCGGGCGTCGGTGGTGAGGATCGGGGTGTCGGG
>NZ_JBSFVR010000459.1:0-5124 GCF_053592415.1 Streptomyces sp. NPDC002690
GCCCCCGCGCCTCCCCGCGACTCCGCCGTTACCACGAGGGCGCCCTCGCGGGGACGCCCACCCATGCCCGACCCGGACCACAGCACGGACCGCACAGGCAGCATCGACCTCACCCACAGGGGGTACGTCCATGCACGTCCGCACCGCAGCACCGACGAACAGACGCGTCCGAGCCGTTCTGCTCATCATGGGCATGCTGGCCGCACTGCTGGCGGCAGCCCTTCCGACCGCGGGAACCGCGCAGGCGGCCGTCCCCGACCGCTGGGGATTCGCCTATCTGGACAACCCGACGCCCCCCTCCGGCTATGTGCCCGACCCCACCCGCCAGTGGGGCAGTTGGACCTCACCGTCCACCAATCCCGTCAAGGTCGACCAGCTCGGCCTCGGCTCGTACGTGGCGCACTTCCCGCTGATCGGGGGCACGGGCGGGATCGCCCACGCCACAGCGGTCAACAGCGCCGCGCACTGGTGCCAGATCGCCGGCTGGAAGCAGGTCGGCACCGGCGAGGACGTCTTCGTGAACTGCTACCTGCCGAGCGGCGCACCCGACAACTCCACCTTCACCGTCCTCTACACCACCAGTAGCGGTGTTCCCGTCACGCCGACCGGATCGTACGGCTACATCTACTCCGACAGCAGCGGCACGGTACTCACCCAGTACAACTCCACCGGTGCCGTGAACGCGGTGAGCAAGGGCTCGACGGGCATCTGGAAGGCGTGGCTCCCCGGCCTCGGACTGTCGGGCTACGCGGGCGACTTCCAGGTCACCGCGGTCGATCCGCAACAGGGAGCGCACTGCAAGGTGTCCGACTGGGCGCCGGGCTCCACCGGGCAGACGGCCGTGGTCGCCTGCTACGACGCGTCGGACGCCCCGTACGACGCCAAGTGGACGCTGAGCTACTCCTACCTGCGGGCGGTCCACGGGCCGGCCTTCCCGCCGAAGTCGTTCGGCTACCTCTGGTACAACGGATCGCTGCCCGCACTCACCAACTACAACTCCAGCGGCGCGACCAACACTCTCGGCGGTTCGGGGGCGCCCTTCGTTGTCACCCTGCCGGCGGTCGCCGTCCCCTCGGACACCGCGCACGCCACCGCCTACGGCAGCGGGCCGGGATACTGCGGCCTCTACGCCCCCTGGGTCCGGTCGGGCGGCACGGTACAGCTCCCCGTCAACTGCTTCGGCCCCGGCGGGACTCCGGTGAAGGCCCCGTTCTTCACCGCGTACACGTCGGCGTTCTGACCCTGCTGCTCGGCGTCGGTCCCGGGAAGGAACGGTTCCCGGGACCGACGCCGAGCCCGTGGGTGCGGGCCCGTCGGTGGACGGGAGCGCGACGGTGCGGTCCGCTGCGCAGGGCGAATGGACGCCGCCGTGAGGTCGGCGATGTCGTGGCCGGGGACCGTGGTGGCGAGGTGTGCGCTTTCCACGCGCGCTTTCCACGCGCGTGGTTGGTGGACCGGGTCGAGCCCGCGTGCGGCGCACCCCCCCGGTTGATCGGGAGCCCCGTCCGCGCGATGCGGCGGAAATTTTCGGCGTCCGCAACCGTCGGGACCAGGGGCCCGGAGGGCTTGCTCGCGCGTTCAACAGACGGGGCGGAGGCGCTCGTTCCGCCCGCCGTCGTCGCGCCGGGATTCTAGCCGGCCGACCTTGGGGGCAGCTGATGTGAGCTGCGGGTTCGTCGTTCTTCGCGTTCCCTTGGGAGATCCCTCAGCGGCATGGATTTGTTCAGGGGTGTGAACCCTGTTCGATCCGTGGGACGGCTTCGGTGAGGTGGCGCCGGGCCCGTCGTACGCGGCCGCCCTTCGCGGTGGCCCTCATTCCGTACGTGTCCGGAACCTTGTCAGCCTCGCGACAGCCGCCCTATCCTCACGTTCAGAAAGCGCTTTCCCTCTCCAGGGCCCCGTACCGGTGAACGTGAAGTCGCCTCATCCGTAGGCGACTTCGCGGGCGAGCCGCCACCTGTCCGGAACGGTGCCGCATCAGGTACGTCGCCGCGCCACGGGGTGAAGGGTGTATCGCCATGATCCATGCCCGTCACGCCGTCCGTCGTTCTCTCGACGGCGGTGGCTTCCCGTAGTGGGTGGCCGGTCGTGCCGTCGGTTCCCCGGCGGTGGTCCCCGGGTGGTGTCGACACCTCCGGGGCGGTGCGGCCGGCGGAGTGGGCGGTGGTACGGACGCGGAGATCCCGTGCCGGTGCCGCCGGTGGTACAGGCTTGTGGGCCGCGGCAGAACGGCCGACCCGATCCGACCGGTGCGAATCAAGCCCGCGCCAGGGGTGGTCGGAACGTACCCGGTGAGTGTCGGCGGGCTCGGCATGACTTCATGAATGGCATGTGCATGTCATTCATTCAACCCTCGTATTCGAAGACGAACAGAGAGAGACGAGCATGAGGAAAGCAGTCGCACTGCGACTCTCCGCGGCAGTGGCCACGGCGGCCCTGGCGGCGGCGACCGGCGTCATCGTGTCGATGCCCTCGGCATCGGCGGCGACCGGCGGCGTCACCGGCTACGCGACCCAGAACGGCGGTACCACCGGCGGGGCCGGCGGGCAGGTCGTGAAAGCGACCACGGGTACCGAGATCCACCAGGCGCTGTGCGGTCGCGCCAGCAGCAGCACCCCGATCACCATCCAGGTGGAGGGAACGATCAACCACGCCAACACCGCCAAGGTGTCGGGCGACAGCTGCAACACCGCGGCCGGTGTGATCGAGCTCAAGCAGATCAGCAACGTCACGCTCGTCGGCGTCGGCAGTGGCGCGGTCTTCGACCAACTGGGCATCCACATCCGCGAGTCCAGCAACATCATCATCCAGAACGTGACGGTCAAGAACGTCAAGAAGTCCGGCTCGCCCACCTCCAACGGCGGCGACGCCATCGGCATGGAGAGCGACGTCCGCAACATCTGGGTCGACCACTCCACCCTGGAAGCCTCGGGCGGCGAGGCCGAAGGATTCGACGGCCTCTTCGACATGAAGGACAACACGCAGTACGTGACGCTGTCCTACAGCATCCTGCGCAACTCCGGTCGTGGTGGCCTCATCGGCTCCAGCGAGACCGAACTCTCCAACGGCTTCGTCACCTTCCACCACAACCTGTACCAGAACCTCGACTCCCGCACCCCGTTGCTGCGTGGCGGCATCGCGCACATCTACAACAACTACTACGTCAACCTCAACGAGTCGGGCATCAACTCCCGCGCCGGGGCCAAGGCGAAGGTGGACAACAACTACTTCAAGGACTCCAAGGACGTCCTGGGCACCTTCTACACCGACGCGGCCGGCTACTGGCAGGTCAGCGGCAACACCTTCGACAACGTGACCTGGTCCGCCCACGCGTCCGACAACAACCCCGCGGGCCCCAACCCCACGTCCAACACCACGGTCAGCATCCCCTACTCCTACAGCCTCGACGCGACCAACTGCGTGCCGAGCATCGTCACCCAGACGGCCGGCGCCAACAAGGGCCTCCAGGTCTCGGACGGCAACTGCACGGTGACCACCCCGACCGGCAACCCCACCACGCCCACGCCGAGCCCCACCACGGCCACGCCGACCACCAACCCGACGCAGCCCAGCGGCACCAACCTCAGCCTCTCCGCCGGCGCCGACGGCTCCAGCAAAGCGAGCGGGACCAGCTACGGCAACGTCAAGGACGGCAGCCTGAGCACCTACTGGTCGCCCTCCGGCTCGACGGGCTCCGTCTCGATCAAGTGGGACGCCGCGACCGCCGTCTCCTCGATCAACATCCGCGAGGCGTCCGGCTCCAGCATCGGCTCCTGGCGGGTCCTCAACGGTGACACCGGTGCGGTCCTGACCTCCGGCAGCGGAGCGGGCACCATCTCGTTCACCAAGACCTCGCTGCGCAAGGTCACCTTCGAGATCACCAGCTCCAGCGGCACCCCGAAGGTCGCCGAGTTCGAGACCTACGCCTGACGAAGGCATCCGCCGCCCCGCGGCCGGCCACGCCCCCTAGTGGCGGCGGCCGCAGGACGGTGGATGCTCCGGCCGCCCTGCGCGGTACGAACACATGGCCGGGGGCCGTCGCATCCGACGGTCCCCGGCCAGGTGTTCGTACCCCGGGCGCGACGCGGCGGGGGTGTACGGGCCGGCTGCGCTGTCAGCCGGCCTCGCGGGCCATCGCGATCAGCCGGTCCAGCACCGCGCGGTCGGCACGCACCCCGTCGTGCGCGTAGGCGGGCGTCACCCAGGTGCGCAGGCCGCGTACCGCGGCGGCGGTGGCGAGGGACTGCTCGCGGTCCACGTACATGTCGTCCTGGTAGACGGCCGCGACGACCGGGACGGTGTTGGCGGCCAGCCGTTCGAGGTCGTAGAGCGCCGGCCAGTCGGCGCGGGCAGCGAGGTGCCCGGCCGCTTCCCGCAGGGGAACGAGCGCGGGGTCCTCGTCGAACTGCCAGGGATAGACCATTTCGCCGGTGAAGCGGAGGGGGCCCTCCGTTCCGGCGTCGAAGGCGGGGAACTCCCGGCGGACGCGGTGGGCGGACCAGTCGGTGGCCCGGCCGCCCTGGGCGTAGATCGGTTCGTGCAGCGCCGCGTACAGGGGACGTTCGGCGAAGGAGACGGCGGCGTCCACCCCCCGCAGGAAAGTGTCGGTGAGAGCCGGCCCTTCGACGCCTTGGGTGAAGGCGGTCTCCAGGAGGTAGTGGAGCCAATCGAACTTCGCCGAGGTGCCGAACATGATGCCCAGGGTCTGGAAGCGGCGGACGGTGAGGCGCTCGCCGGTCGGCATGCGGACGTCGTGTTCGGCGAGGTGCGCGGCGACCGCATCCGCGATCCGCTGGTCGGCGGGATAGCGTGCGAAGAAACGCTCGTTGTGGGCGAGGGTGCGCGCGTAGGCGGCCCGGTACACGTCGTCCGCGTGAGCGGTCAGGGTCGGCAGCCCGCCGGTGATGTACGCCCGCGCGAGACCTTCCGGGGCGAGACCGAGGTAGGTGAGGGTGGCGAAACCGCCGAAGCTCTGGCCGAGGACGCTCCACGGCTCGTCGCCCTGGAGGTGGCGGCGCAGCAGCTCGGCGCGGCAGCACCAGAACGCCCGGCAGATCCCTTGTCCAGCGGCCGAAAGTCATTGCCCGCAGGCGCGATCAACAGCCAGTGACTGTTTGAGCGTCC
>NZ_JBSFVR010000460.1:0-5107 GCF_053592415.1 Streptomyces sp. NPDC002690
ACCACGGTGACCACGACCAGCAGCGTCACCGTGTTCTGGAACGCCCGCACGAACTGGTCGTCGTCCTGCCAGGGCGCCCCGGCGCTGCTCGCCCCCGGACAGGGTGGGCGCTCATCGCCGTACGAGGTGTTCTCCGGCCGGAAGCCCGACCCGCCCCATGAGGGCGAGGAGGACACCGCGCGACGCTTCCGGCGCGGTCGCGGCGATGAGGTGGCCCACCCGCATCCGCGGATTGAGGCCGGACGCGGGGTCCTGGCCGAGGAAGGAGAGGCGTTCGCGGCGCAGTCGCCGCAGTCGCTCGTCGACTTCGGTCTCCTCGACGAAGGGGTCAAGGCCGGGGACGTCGAGGCGTTCGGGCCCTGCCGGGCCCTGGCGCGTACCGGACTGCTCATCGGAGGGTCCGGCGGCGGCGTGGTGCGCGAACCCTGAACCGGTTGTCCTCCCTCGCCCGGTCCCGACGACCGGTATCCACCTACGACGTGTTCGTGATCTGGCACCTCAAGGTGGGCGGCACCGCGATTCCACCGAAGGGCAACCCCGCGCGGCGGGACTTGGCCCTCTGCGGTCCGTTCTTCCTGCCGTGGCATCGGCTGATGTTCCTGTTCCTGGAGGGACAGCGCCAGCGGGTGCTCAAAGACAAGACATTCGGGTTGCCCTACTGGGACTGGTCGGTGGACGGTGACAACGGATCGTCGCCCGCGGCTCCGATCTGGGGCCCGGCCGGCATGGGTGGCCAGGGCATCCCCGGCCTGGACGGGCCGTTCGCCTATGACTCAGGTGACCCGAACACCTTCACCGTCCGCATCGAAAGCGACTCCCACGGAAAGCTCGCCCGGGCCAACGGCGGGCAGGGGGGCGGGCTGAGTCCGGTCCTTGATCACCCAACCCGCAGCACGGCGAGAGGGATGGGGATAGCCGCGGCAGTAGCCCCCGGCAGCCGAGCGGCCACCCGCGCAGGCCCCAGACACGCAGCAAACTGGTCCCGGTCACGGGCGACTGTCCGACGGACCGTCGCCCAGCGCGGTCGGCACCCGAGTCGAAATGCTGCTGACGGTTCATTTCGTGCAGGGCATCATGTGTGGGTGTCGCCGATCGATTCCGTAACCGATGACCTGCAGGATCTCGCTGTTCTCTGGAGCATGGGCGAGATCCGCGCTCACGATGTCGTCGAGAGTGCCTGCGCGGCTCTCGTTTCCGGATGGGACAGCCACACACTGCGCATTCTGGCCGGCTTCACCCGTGCTGAGGCGGAGTACGAGGTTCCCGACCTGCTTCCGGTCGTACTCGATGAGCTGGGCCTCGTGTTCTACCCGCGCGACAGCGAGGCCGGGCAGGAGGCTTTCGTGCGGGCGCTCGCGTGCCAGATGCTGGCGGGCCGACTGACGCCGAGAGAGCTTGCTCTGCGCATCCATCAGCGATTCGGTCACCAACTGCCCCTGGCCGAAAGCTTTTCTGAGCTTGATGACGAGTACGACATCGTCGAGTACGGGGACAGGACGTCTGCCCAGCTCGATGCCGAGGTCACGGCCCAAGCTCGGCGCCTGGCATACGGCCGGCCCGACCACAACCGACTTTCGTAGCGACCGAGTCCTGTGCGAGTGGGCGTCAGCAGGAACGAGGAGACTGCTCGACGTCGCAGTAACCGGCTTTCCCACAGTGGTTGTTGGGGCTGCGTGACGACTGCTTCGGGCGGGATGCCCGCACGGTCCGGATGCCTCCGGCACCGGAGTCGTGGACGCGGGCCAAGGGCCTCGTCCGACGTGAACGCGGGCGGGTCGTCACCCGGCTTCGTGGGCTGCTCAAGTTCTGTACGACGCCCGGCTTTTGCGGTACCGTCACCACGTCCAGCGGGAATGAAACGTTTCAACCCGCGTGATCGTCAAGTCTGCACCGTCACGAAGCGAGGCGTAATGACACCGGACCGCCCGTCCGAGAACGACATACAGTCCGCCCCCGCCACCCGTCCCACCCGCCGCTCCGTGATCGCGGCCGGTGCCGCGGCTGCGGCCCTGTCGGCCGCCGGAGTCTCTCTCGTCGGCGCCGTGCCGGCGATGGCGTCGAGCGGTGGCGCACCCCGGCGCCCCGTGGCCGGGCCGCCCCGGGTTGGTACCGGCTGGCAGCGCTACGTCCAAGGGCCCACGTCCCGGACCGTGCGCCCCGTCAGCGGCCTCGCTTCGACCGGGGACGTCGTGAGGCCGGACGCGCTGCTCAAGCCCGGGGGGCCCGCCACCGTCCTGCGGCGCTCGCAGCCGGCCCCGGCTCCCCGCTGGCCCGAGGGCACCACGGCGGAAGCGTCCTCGGTGCATGCGGGCAATAATGGGAGTGATGGGCGGCCTCGTAGTTACGACGCCTCTCACGCCGTGGACGGCGACCCGGACACCTTCTGGAACGACGACACCGAACGCGTCTTCCCCGACACGTTGACCGTGTCGCTCACCGCGCCGCGCGATCTGTCGGGCATCACCGTGGTGTCCAACCGGGACGGTGTGCCCGCCGACTTCACCGTCGAGGTGTGGAGCGGCGACTCGTGGCGTCTGGTCGCCTCGATATCTGACAACGATGTCATCCAGCGAGCGGTGCCGTTCGCGGCTCCGGTCCAGGCGTCCAAGGTGCGCATCACCGTATCGGCGGTCCAGCAGACCTCGCAGGGGGCGTTCACCCGCATCAACGAGGTCTGGCCCGAGGCTGTCGCGGTGGAGGAACCGCCCAGCGTGACGGTCGACTTCGGCAAGGTCGTCGTCGGGTGTCCGCGCATCCGCTTCAGCTCTGCCTCGGACAACTCGCCCGGCGTCCGGGTGGCCTTCTCCGAGACCAGGCAGTTCCTGACCGAGCGCAGCGACTTCACGCGCTCCGACCAGGCCGGCGGGGCCGGACACGGCACCGACCAGTTCGCGGTGCCCGCCAAGGGCGCCGACTGGCTCGACCAGAAGGGCTTCCAGGCCGGCGACAAGGTCTTCGCGGACGGGCTGCACGGCTTCCGCTACCTCAAGATCACGTTGGACGCGCTGGCGTCGGACGCCCCCGCCGCGCAGCCGTGGGGCACTGTCGCCATCGACTCCGTGAGCCTGGACTTCACCGCGTACCTGGGCACACCGAGCACGTACCGTGGCTGGTTCCTGTGCTCCGACGACGATCTGAACCGCTACTGGTACGGGGCGTCCTACACCAACGAACTCGTCACCGACACCTTCCGCCGCGACGACGTCGACCCCCGCAACGCGTGGAGTGCGACCCTTGAGGGGAAGCTGGTCCTGCACGACGGCGCGAAGCGTGACCGGGACCCCTACGTCGGCGACCTGGCGGTCTCGGCCCGTACCCTTTACCTGACGCACGACGAAGCCGCGTCCGCCGCGCGCAACGTGCTCGCCGACTTGGCCGACCACCAGCGGACGGACGGATGGATCCCGCCGGCGTCGATCAGCGATTACACGCTTCCTCTGTTCGACTATCCGCTGTGGTGGGTGACGTGCAGTTGGGACTACGTGCTCTACACCGGCGACCACGCCTATGCGGCGCAGTACTACCCGAACCTCCTGAAAGTCCTCGATGCCTGGTACCCCGGCGTCACCGACGACACCGGACTGCTGAGCAAGGGCCTGGGCGGCACCGGCGGCTACGGTGACTACGCCTTTCTGAACCGCACGGGCAGGATCACGTATTACAACGTCCTCTACGTGCAGGCGCTGAACAACGCCGCTGCCCTGGCTCGTTGGCTGGGACACACCGGCGACGCCGCCCGGTGGGACGAACGGGCGACTCGTGTGGCCGAAGCCGTCAACGCGCACCTGTGGGACGAAGAGGCGGGCGCCTACCTGGACTCCGGCACCGGCGCGGTGCGCCACGCCCAGGACGGCAACGGGATCGCCGTCGTCGCGGGTGTCGCCGACGCCGACCGGGCCGCCTCGGTACTCGCCCACCTCGACGCCACCACACGTCAGCCGTACGGCAACGCCTTCATGGACAACGACACGATCTTCGAGGGTGCGTCGCGTCGTGTGTACGCGTTCACGTCGTACCCCGAGATCGTGGCCAGATTCGAGGCCGGGCGGGCGGACTCCGCGCTTGACCAGATCCGCCGCACCTACGGCTGGATGGACCGTAACGACCCCGGCATCACGAACTGGGAAGGCATCGGGCCGGACGGTTCCCTGTACGAGGACGCGTATACGAGCATGGCGCACGGCTGGTCCACCGGCGTCCTGCCCGCGCTCACCCATCAGCTCCTCGGTGTTCGTCCCACCTCGCCGGGCTACGCGACTTGGGAGGTCCGCCCCCATCCCGGTGACGTCGCCTGGGCGCAGGGGCAACTCCCCACACCTCACGGTGCTTTGGAGGTGTCCTGGCGGAACTCCGCCGACGGTTTCACCGTGACGGTGAAGGTGCCCGCCGGTACACGCGGATCCCTCGCCCTCCCCGGTGACGCGAACAAGACGGCGGTACGCGAGGGACACAAAGTGCTCTGGGACGGACGCCGCGGGGCGGACCGATCCGTCCGGTTCGTTAAGGGCCGTGTCACCCTCTCGAACCTGGGACCGGGGACCCACACCTTCACGGCCGGTCTTCGGTAGTCAGCACGCCGAGGCAACTGTCTCGCAGTGCGCTGTGGCGGGAACCTCGGCCCTGCGCACCGGGAAGCACGGTTGCCGACGGGTGCGTCCTACCGCGGACGGACGCACCCGAGCTGCTGCCGCTGTCCCGGCCCGGGCGGCGGCAGGAAGAGTCTGCCGAGTCCCTCGCGTTCGCGGCCGGCCGGCCCCTCGCCGCTCGTCCGTTGCTCGGGGAGTGTGAGTGGGCGTGTTGGTGGCAGCGGTTGTGCGTCAGCCGTGTGCGGTTGTTGATTGTCTGTTCATGCTGTGTGGGCGTGGGCTGGTCTGCTGTCATGAGGTGATCAAGTGGCTGCCGTTTGGTTGCTGGGGCGGGGTGGGTTGGCTGTCGTGGGGGTGGCTGTTCTTAGGTTGTCGCCCGCACCACCGTTGGAGAGTTCGGCCAGGAAGCCGTGCAGTTCCTCCACGACGGTTACGTCCGCGAGGCCGTCGCCGACGCGGCGTACGGGCCCCCGCAGCACTGACGCCCCGTAACAGCAGTAGGAGGGCTCGGCCGTATGGCC
>NZ_JBSFVR010000461.1:0-5105 GCF_053592415.1 Streptomyces sp. NPDC002690
CCCAGCTGCAAGGTGCGGCCGGGGACAAGTTCGCCCCGAAGTGCGGGAGTTCGCTGCACATCTTCGCCAAGTCCCTGGACGACTGCACCGGTGTCGTGGTGAACGCCGACACCGTCTACATGGCGACCGAGGCGGCCGGCACCACGGACCGCACCAACAAGGTGGTCGCCTTCGACCTCGACACCGGTAAGCCCAAGTGGAGTTCGGCCTCCCCGGCCGGCCGGGTCATGGAGCCGGTACGGATGGACGGTGCCAACCTCGTCGTCCACTTCGAGGCGTCCTGGGACAAGGGCGGGGCCATCGCATCCATCGCGCCTATCGGTGGTGCCCCGAAGGTCCTGCTCCAGCATCCTGAGTCCACGACGAACATCGAGCAAATGATCTACAACGGCAAGTTCCTGTGGCTGGACGGACGTTCGATCATCGTCGCCGGCCGGCTCAGCGACTCCAGCAGCAAGGGCGACGATCGCGAGACCGCGGTGATCGCCTTCGGCGAGTGATACCGCCGCTCCCGGGCCGCGTTCCCGGTTCCCCCCGCCCCGACCATCCTTTTCCCGAGGTACGTACGACATGACCCAGCCGCCCCCGCCCGCCCAGCAGCCCGGCGAGCCGCCCAAGGGCGCGTTCGGCGCCCCGCAGGACCCGCCGGCCGGCGGATTCGGCGCGCCGCCGCCTTCGCCGTCCACCCCTCCGCCGCCGCAGGCCCCGGCTCAGCAGCCCCCCGGCCCGTACGGCGCACCGCCCCAGGCCCCCCAGCCGCCGCAGCCCCAGGCCTCCCAGCCGCAGGCCCCTCAGCCACCCCAGGGACCCGCTGCCGGGCCCGCGTACGGATACCCGCAGGCCCAGCCCCAGCCCGGGTACGGCTATCCGCAGGGGCAGCCCGGGTACGGCTACCCGAACACGCCGACCCCCTCGCAGCCCGGCCAGCCCGGCTACTTCGGCCAGCCCGGTCCCGGCCAGCCGGGATACGGCTACCCGACGCAGCCGCAGTACGCGCAGCCGCAACCGCCCCAGGGCTCCGGCGGCGGCAAGAAGCTCTCCGCCCAGGCGAAGATCATCATCGGCGCGGCGCTCGCCGTGGTGCTGATCGTCGGCGCCGGGATCGTCTACTCGGCGTCCGACGACGGCGGCGGCACGAAAGTCTCCACCGCGGGCCCCACCGGCGGTGGCGGTGGCGGCGACAAGGGTGACGGCGGAAAGGGCGACGGCGGTGGTCTCGCCGGAGGCACCGAGAAGGTGCCGGCCTCCACCAAGTCGCACGTCGCCTTCCAGATCCCCAAGCCGGAGGTCTCCGACGTCACCACCGTCTACGGCTCCTGGGTCACCGACAAGGTGTACGTGAAGACCGGCGTGTACGAGGTCGCCGGGTACGACCTGACCAAGGGCACCAAGCTCTGGTCGATCCCTACGGCGGGGCAGCTCTGCGCGGCCTCCCGGCACATGACGAAGGACTACAAGACCGCGATCGTCTTCCAGGAGGGCAAGCCGACCTCGGCGGACAAATACCCGTCCTGCGACAAGCTCGGCGCGCTCGACCTGAACACCGGCAAGATGATCTGGTCGAAGTCGGTCGTCGCCGCCTCCAACGGTGACGAGCCGGTGAGCTTCGACGAGGTGACGGTCAGTGGCACGACCGTCGCCGCGGGGGGCACGGACGGCGGTGCGGCCTTCGACATCGCCACCGGCGCACAGCTCTGGGCCCCGAAGGTCTCCACCGACGACTGCTACGACGCCGGTTACGCCGGCGGCCCGGCGCTCGTCGCCGTCCGCAGGTGCGGTTCGTACGACGACCCGAAGCTCTCCATCCAGACGCTGGACGCCAAGACCGGCGCCCCGCTCTCCTCGTACGACATGCCGCCCGGCGTCGAGTACGCGGCGGTCGTCTCCACCGAACCGCTGGTCGTGGCCGCCGACATCGGCAGGACGGCCGGCGACGGCTCCAGCATCTCCGACTACTTCTCCATCGACGCCGGGACCGGCAAGCTGATCGTCCGGATCTCCGCCGACGCCGAGCGGTACGCGGGGGAGTGCGGTTCCACCGAGGTGGAACGGTGCGTCGGCATGACCGTGGGCAACAACCGCCTGTACGTGCCCACCGAATCCCACGAGGGCACCGCCGAGTTCGGCGACACCAACGAGGTCGTCGCCTTCGACCTCACCACCGGCAAGCTGCTCGGCGCCCGCGCCGATGCCGGCGAGCGGTACAGCATGATTCCGCTCCGCATGGACGGCACCAACGTCATCGCGTACAAGGTGCCCCCGTACGACAAGGGCGGCCAGGTCGTCTCGCTCGACGGGGCCACCCTCAAGGAGACGGTGCTGATGGAGAACCCCAGCACCGAGAAGACCCGTGACGCGGAGACGTACTTCGGTTACGACCGAGGGGAGTTCCTGTACGAGAAGGGCCGGCTCTTCCTGTCGCCGAACATCCTCAGCGAGTCGAGCGCGACCGACGACGACCGTCTCCTCGCCATGGTGTTCACCACCGGCTGACCCGCCGCAGGACGCCCTCCGGGTGCCGTCCGGATGTCGTCCGCATGTCGCAGGAGGCCCCGCCGGCCGGAAGGAGACCGGCGGGGCCGATCGTTTTCCGTCAACCCTGTGACATCCGAAGCAGAAGAAATCGGCCTTCTGGGGGGCTTCTGCCACGTATGGGCGCCACGGCGTCGAACAAGCGTGTAGCTTGCCGGGTCTAGGCCGGGGGGCCGACGGTCGTGGCACCCATGCGCACGGCGGTTCACGGCGGTACTGGGGGTATCTGCGCGATGAGCGTGCGGCTCATGGTGGTCGACGACCACCGCCTGTTGGCCGAGGCGCTCGCCTCGGCACTCAAGCTCCGGGGGCACCGCGTGCTCGCGGCCACGGCGCCGACTGCGGGCGCCGCCGACCTGGTCATAGCCAGGGCCCCGGAGGTCTGCCTCTTCGGGACGGCGTCTCCCGCCGCTCCGGGCACCTTCGATCCGATCCAGCGGATCGGACGGGAGCGCCCGCAGGTGGCGGTGGTGGTGCTGGGCCCGGTGCCCAGTCCCCGGGGGATCGCGGCGGCCTTCGCGGCCGGAGCGGCCGGATACGTCCGGCACGACGAACGCATCGAGGGCGTCGAGCGGGCCATGATGAAGGCCAGGGCCGGTGAGTCGTCGGTCGCGCCCGCCCTGCTCAGGGGCGCCTTCACCGAGCTGCTGCACCCGGTGGAGAAGCCCGACGACGAGGGCCAGCGGCTGTTGCGGCTGCTGACGCCCCGCGAGGCCGAGGTGCTGGTCCGTGTTGCCGAGGGCGAGGGCACCCGACTGATCGCCGCCGGGATGCGGATCGCGCCGAGCACCGCCCGCACCCACGTCCAGCGGGTCCTGATGAAGCTCGGGGTGGGGTCCCGGCTGGAGGCCGCCGCGCTCGCGGCCCGTACCGGGCTGCTGGACCGTGCGGTCGTCCACACGGCGATGACCGCGCGCGAGCTGGGGTACGACACGGCGCAGGGGCCGGACGCACCCTGAGTGGCGGGTGGGTCCGGCCCCTGCGGGGACCGTGGGGGGAAGTGCGGTGCGGCCGGTCAGTGGCCGGCGGGGCCGTCCTGCCCGATCGGTTCGGCCGGAGCCTGCGTCGGGCGCAGCCACATCCAGACCAGGAAGAGCAGCCCCAGGACCAGCATCGCGAGGCCGGTCCAGAGGTTGATGTTGACGCCCTGGGCCTTCTTGAGGTCGGCGTCGGACGGGTTGATGCCCGCGATGGTGACGATGACTCCGTAGATCACGAAGAGACCGCCGATGATCCGCCTGATGTCGAAGAGGCGTGCCGCCGTGGCGGACTTGCTCTCCAGGTCGGAGACTTCCTTGTGCAGCTCGGACATGGTGGTTCCTCCGATCAGAACGAGTAGGGGATGTAGCAGGCGGCGGCGATCACGATGGCGCCCCAGCCCAGCAGGGCCGGCTTGCGGTACCACGCGGAGTCGGACTCCTCGGGCACCTCGGGGGCGTCGGGGGACTCGGTGCCGTAGACGAGACCGGCCAGTTCGGCTTCCGGCTTGGGGGCCGTGAAGAGGGTGACGACGACCATGACGACCGCACCGGCGACGAAGCCGACGATGGCGGAGACGAAGTTCGCGCCCTGGTCGGTCGGGATGCCGATGATGCCCTGCTTGTAGAAGACGAAGTAGTTGACCATCGCGGCGGTGGTGCCCGCGACCAGGCCCCAGACACCGGACTTCATCGACGCGCGCTTCCAGAACATGCCGATGATGAACACGACGAACATCGGGACGTTGAAGAACGAGAAGAGCGTCTGCAGGTAGCTCATGATGTTCGTGAAGCTCGACGCGATGAACGCGGTGCCGATCGAGGCGAGCACACCGACGGCGGTGACGAGGCGGCCGAACTTCAGGTAGTAGGCGTCCGGCTTGTCCTTCTTCACGTACCGCGCCCAGATGTCCGTGGTGAACACCGTGTTGAACGAGGAGACGTTGGCGGCCATACCGGCCATGAACGCGGCCAGCAGACCGGTCACGGCGATGCCGAGGACACCGTTCGGGAGCAGTTCGCGCATCAGCAGCGGGATGGCGTCGTTGTACGTCAGGTCCGAGCGGTCGGTGCCGATGTTCGGGACGACGACGGCGGCGACCATGCCCGGGATCATCACCAGGAAGACGATGAAGATCTTCGGGAACGCGGCGATGAGCGGGGTGCGCTGCGCGGCCGAGAGGTTCTTCGCGGACAGGGCGCGCTGCACCTCGGCGAAGTTGGTCGTCCAGTAGCCGAAGGAGAGGACGAAGCCGAGGCCGAGGATGATCGTCAGCCAGTTGGCGCCCAGCGCGTTGCTGTCACCGATGCCCGTGTCGCTCCAGGCGGACATGAAGCTGGAGCCGTGGCTCTTCTCCAGCGAGTGGGTCAGACCGTCCCAGCCGCCGACGCGCTTGAGACCGAGGATGGTCAGGGGTATCAGCGCGGCGAGGATGACGAAGAACTGGAGCACCTCGTTGTAGATCGCCGAGGAGAGTCCGCCGATGGTGATGTAGAGCAGGACGAACACACCGGCGACGACGATCGCGACCCAGCGGTCCCAGCCCAGCAGCGCTTCCACGACGATCGAGAGCGCGTACAGGTTGACGCCGGCTA
>NZ_JBSFVR010000462.1:0-5100 GCF_053592415.1 Streptomyces sp. NPDC002690
GTCTCGACGTCGGGTATCGACTGGTACAACGCGGACACCGACTACAGCGTCTACGGCCAGGTCCTGCGCGCGGTGACGGGTGAGAACCCGAACCGGGTGTGGACGACCAACCTGTACGACGAGCGCACCGGTGAGCTGACGAAGTCCTACACCGACCGTGAGTCCATCAGCGACACCACCACGGTGCTCGGTCACCGGGTCAACGTCCGTTCCTACGGATACGACGCGGCGGGCAACGTCACCAAGATCGAGGACGCGGTCGACGCCAAGACCGACCGCCAGTGCTTCACCTACGACGTCCTCGGCCAGCTCACCGAGGCCTGGACGGCGTCCGACACCGCGTGCGCGGTGACCTCGGCCGGTGTTCCGAGCGCGCCGACGATGGGTGCGGACGGGGACGGTTACCACAAGTCGTACACGTACGACGCGATGGGCAACCGGAAGAAGGAGGTCGATCACTACCTCGGCACGGTCGGCACCACCACCACGGTGCTGGACCCGGCGAAGGACGCGACGACCGACTACACCTACGGCAAGGCGGACGGCACCCAGCCGCACACCTTGACCGGGATGTCCTCCACCTACCTGACCGACGCAGGCGCCAAGGTCACCGAGGCCTCGACCCGTACGTACGACAAGGCGGGCAACACCGAGACCCGCACGGACGGCGGCGACCAGCAGGGCCTGACCTGGACCTGGGACGGCAACCTGGAGACGGTCACCGGCTTCGGCGAAAGCGGTGCGGGCGCCTGGATGGGCCTGTCGGGCAAGTGCATCGACCTGTCGTCGTCCTCGACGGTCGCGGGGACCGCGCTCCAGCTCTACAGCTGCAACGGCACGCGTGCCCAGCAACTGAGGATCGAGGGCGCCTCGCCGACGGACTCCTCCAAGGGCGCGCTGAAGGTCCTTCAGCAGTGCGCGGAGCCCAAGGGCGGTGCGACGGCTGACGGCACGGCTGTCGTGATCGGCAAGTGCACGGGGGCAGCGGCCCAGCAGTGGACGGTGGTCGAGTCCGGACACAAGCTCAAGCACGTCGCCTCCGGCAAGTGCCTGGTCGTCCCCGGGGCCAACTCGGCCGCGGGTACGGACCTGACGCTCGGCACCTGTGACGCGAGCGGGGCCGCCCAGTCCTGGGCCCCGGCCGACGAGACGAAGTACGTCTACGGCCCGTCCGGTGAGCGGCTGATGGCTGTCACCGCCAGCACCCGGACCCTCTACCTCGGCGAGGCCACGGTCTCGGTGAACGTGGACGGCACGCCGAACTACGCGGAGCGCTACTACCAGCAGGCCGGCGGCCCGGTGGTGATGCGACTCAAGCAGGGCAGCGGCGGCGAACAGTTGTCGATGCAGGTGACGGACCAGAACGGCACCGCCTACATCAACGTCAAGCTCGACGCGGGCAACGCGGTGAAGTTCGAGAAGACGGACCCGTTCGGAGTGGCTCGGAAGGAGAGCGCCAACTGGCTCTCCCACAAGGGCTACATCGGCGGCGACGACGACAACTCCACCGGCCTGGTCCACCTCGGGGCGCGGGAGTACGACCCCGAGACCGGACGTTTCATCTCCGCCGACCCCATGCTCGACCTGGCCGACCCGGTTCAGATGAACGGGTACGTCTACTGCGAGAACAACCCCGTCACCTTCGCCGACCCGAGCGGCATGATGATGGACTCCGTCGGCGGCAGTGGCGTCAGCGGAGGGGGCGGTGCCGAAACAGCCGAAGAGGCATGGGCCAACAACCAGCTCAACACTTCGATGGCCGACATCATCATGAATGTCGGCTGGGCGGTGTTCAAGGAGTTCATCGGCTGGAACGACGTCGTCAGCTGCTTCTCCCGCGGCGACATGTGGGCCTGCGGCTCCCTGATCATCGACGCCATCCCGTGGTCCTCGGTCTTCAGTAAGGGCAAGAAGATCTGGCGCGCGGTCGACAAGACCCTGAGCGCGATCAGCGCCTGGCGCAAGGCCCAGGAGAAGGCCCGCAAGATCATCGCTGCCGCCAAGGCCGCGCGTGAAGCGGCGCGAGCGGCGAAGGCCGCCGCGAAGGCAGCCGCCAAGAGAGCTGCGCAAGCGGCGGCCAAGAAGGCGCAGCAAGCAGCGATCAGAGCCGCGAAAAAGGGTGTCGAAAAGACCGGCAACGCACTCCAGAAGAGCAAGAAGGCCATAGCCAAGGGCAACGAGAAGGTCAAGAGCGTCGCCCAGAAGGTTTCCGGGAAGAACAAGAAGGAGAACGGCAAGGACGGAGTCGCAGAGGAAGCTCCCAGCGCGGGTAGCTGTCCGAATCCGAATCCGAAGCCGAACAGCTTCGTGCCGGGCACCCTGGTAGTGATGGCCGATGGTTCCACGAAGCCGATCGAAAAGGTCAAGAACGGCGACAAGGTTCTGGCCACCGACCCCGAAACCGGTGAGACGACTTCCGAGGTTGTCACCGCCGAGATCACGGGTGAGGGTTTCAAGCACCTTGTCAAGGTCATCGTTGATACCGACGGTGACAAGGGCGACAAGACGGCCTCGGTCACGGCGACCGACAACCACCCATTCTGGGTGGAAGCTGTGGGGAAGTGGCTCGACGCCACCGACCTGAAGCCCGGCGAATGGCTCCGTACCAGTGCCGGCACCTACGTCCAGATCACGGCGATCGACCGCTGGTCGGCCCCGGATGCGACGGTCCACAACCTCACCGTCAACGACCTCCACACGTACTATGTGCTGGCGGGGGCGACGCCGGTCCTCGTCCACAATTGCGGTGAGGCATCCCTCGAAGTCCAGGCCGATGTGGGCGAGATTCGGGGAAGCGACTTCGCCGCCGAATACAAATCTCGGAGCGGTCATGTCTACCGATCGGACAACAAGGAACCTGTCACCGCTCCGGATGAAATGGCAGAGATATTCAAAAAGCAGGCCCACCCGATGAACGGTGGATGTGCGGAGATGCAGTGCCTGAGCAAGGCGTATGCAAGAGAAGGCGAGCCGGGAATCCGAGGCGGGACCATGTCCACAGCGCATGTGAGCGATACAGCCAAGGGTGACCACGGTGCGCCTGCCGACCCGTGCAAGGCATGCCGGCGAGTGATGGACAGCTTGGGGGTGAATTACTAGTGAGCGGCGGACCTGCGGATTTCACCTCCCGATTGAATCCGGCAACGGTTTCCGCCCTGCGGATGGCCGGCTGGTACCCCGGGCGACATCTCGATGTATCCTCCGATATCCAGATTCTGGAGGCACAGGGGTACATCCCAAGTCCCGTTGCAACCGACTTCCTCGAATCGTTCCGGGGCCTGAAGATCGGGCCGGCCCGTGAGAACGGCCCCAACTTCATCAACGGTGAACCGTTCTTCGTCGACGCACTTGGGGTCGGCAGCAGGCATCAGGACGAATCCTCGGCGATCGGCTCAGCAATCGGCGGTACGTGGTTTCCAGTCGGCTGGTGGCTCAGCTACTCGCATGTCTTTATGCGGCAGGACGGGGCCCTGGTCGCTTACGCGAATGGCCTGATCTGGAATATCGGAAACACGCCTTATGAGGGCTTGGACCTCATGGTGAGTGCGGATCGCCCGTTGATCTGCGTTCATGCGCCTACGGGGATGAAGCCGTGGCCCGAGTAGGACTCACGTGCCACTGCCCCTCAGCGAGTCGGCCTGATGTGCGGTGTCGAGGTTGCTCCCAGCCTTCGAGTTCTTCAAGATCTCCACGAGACGAAAACCCGGGTCTGCCATTGACGGTCCTACAGGGAAGTCTCTAAAGCACCAGCGGCCCCGCCGGATTTGTTCCGGTGGGGCCGCTGGTGTGTTTGACGGCAGTAGCTGACGGCAACGTCAGTGGACGGGCACTGCACAAAGCGGCGGGTCGTCGCCGTCGTCAGGTTCGGCAGTAGCCTCCGAGGGATTGCGCAGTGCTCGACCGAGGAGGTCAATGGCGTCGCGTTGGAGGCGGAGCCGGACGTGGGCGTGGACGGTGGCGGTGACCCCGATGTGAGCGTGGCCGAGGAGTTCTTTGATCACGACGAGCTCGACGCCTTGCTCCAGGAGGAGCGTGGCGGTGGAGTGTCGTAGGTCGTGGAAGCGGATGCGGCGAAGCCCGGCCCGATCGAGGAGGGCACGGAAGCTGCGATTGAGGTTCGCGGGATCGATCGGCCCTCCCGCCGGCGTTGCGAAGACGAGGCTGCTGCCCTTCGAGCCTTCCGCCTCCGCCTCACGTTCTGCTTGCTGAGCTTCACGGTGCTGCTGGAAATCTATACGCACAGGTTCGAATCACTGCCAGAGTTTTGAGAATCGCGAATTTGGTGGGATTTCCTTTTCGCTTCCCTGAGGCGGACTGAAGGGCGAGTCGGACTGCTATCGGTAGTTTTCGAACCGTGGCGCGCGATAGTGATTATGGATGAATCGGCAGAGTCCGCCCTGGCATGTCTGATTAGGAATCCAGGCAATGGTACGCGATCAGCCGTGTAGGCGACATCGCTGTTCAATTCCGACTCCGTAGATTCATCAGAGCTGGCGTGCAAAAATGAGGAGACTCCCCGTCGGATTTGATTCCGACGGGGCCACTTGGATGTCTGACGGCAGTAGTTGACGGGAACGTCAGCCTGCGTCGGCCGGCTGACCGGACGAGGTTGAGCTTGGTGAACGGTATGAATGCGCGAGTGATTGACCCGAAGAGTATCGATCTGGAGGATTTTCTTACTTCATGGTTCGGGCCTGAGGGAGACGCTGTAGGAACTTTTGAGACTAATCTGGCAACGCTGCCTGTTGGGCTCATGGAGTGGTTCGACCTGATTTCTCGGTGGAAAATTCCGCTCAAGGGGGCGAAAACACTCCTCTTGCCCTCCGACATGACCGAAGAGGGTGGAAAGTATATTTTCATGGGGGATCACGGGGGGTGGGCTTGGGCGTTCGACCCGAATGCTCCCCTAACGGTATACGAGGCAAAGGATGATGAGCCCTGGCGATCTCTTCCTGCTGAGTGGGTAGAGGTGTTCTTCCATCATGTGTTCACTGAGGCGATTGAAGCGGCCCCGGTGGTGGCATGGTGTGCAGATCTCTCTGAAAGCGACCTGGGAGGAGTGCTCAACCGATTTGATGAGATTTCCTTCGCCGGCAGCAG
>NZ_JBSFVR010000463.1:0-5098 GCF_053592415.1 Streptomyces sp. NPDC002690
CACGCCGCGCCGCGAGCAGTGCCCCGCTCGGCGCCCGCCGAAGAGGCTCGCACTGCGGCGTGTACCCGGCCTCCGGACCGCGAACAGCGCCCCGTCCGGCCGCCCGGTCACGTGCGGTGACGGGCGCCCGGTGACGAGGCCGATGGCGCGGGCCGTCGCCGGGCGGTCCCTCAGCGGGGCAACTGTCCCTCCCGGTTGATCTCCGTCACCCGCGCGCGGAGCACCACGCCGGGTGGCGCCGGCCGCACCGCTTCGGTCGGACAGTCCCACTCCGTACCACCACCGGGCGGACGCAGCTGAATGTTCGGCCCCACTCGGCCCATCACCCGCCCGACCTTGCCCGTCCGCGCGTCGACGGCGAACGATCCACGCTCCGGCACACACGGCTCAAGCCCTTCGACCGACATGTTCCACGCCCTCCTTCACCTGGGCGTTCTCCCCTTCGAGCCCTCTCTTCATGCGTTCCGGCGCCGCAGGGCGATCCGCAGCCACGGCGACGCGAGCCCGACACCCGCCAAGCCGCTTCTCAAACGTGCCACGGTCTCCTCGGCCACTCGCAGGTTCCCCTCGGCCGGCGTGCGTTGGCCGGTCGTCTTCATGGGCTCATTCCTTCCGCACCGAGTACAGCCCCGAGCGCCGAAGGGCTCCCCCACGCGTCGTACTCCCAGGCCCCGTCCCGCGGGTCTATCGTGAACGTATGGCCACTCCCGAACTCATCCGTATCGTCTCCCGCGACTCCCCGATGGCCCTGGCCCAGGTGGAGCGGGTCCGGGCCGAACTCGCCCTGCTGCACCCCGGTATCGCCACCGAGGTCGTGCCCGTGAAGACGACCGGGGACAAGTGGCTGGGGGACCTCTCCCAGGTGGAGGGGAAGGGGGCGTTCACCAAGGAGGTGGACGCTGCGCTGCTCGCCGGTGAGGCCGATCTCGCGGTGCACTGCGTGAAGGACGTACCGGCGGACCGGCCGCTGCCGGCCGGCACGGTGTTCGCGGCGTTCCTGAAGCGGGACGACGTACGGGACGCCCTCGTGCACCCCGGTGGGCTCACGCTCGACGAGCTGCCGGAGGGTGCGCGTATCGGGACCTCGTCGGTGCGCCGGATCGCGCAGTTGGCGGCCTCGCACCCGCATCTGGAGTGCGTGCCTTTCCGGGGCAACGCCAACCGGCGGCTGGAGAAGCTGGCGGCGGGCGAGGCGGACGCGCTGTTGCTCGCGGCGTCCGGGCTGGCCCGTATCGGGCGTACCGACGTCATCTCCGAGGTGCTGTCCACGGAGGCGATGTGCCCGCCGATCGGGGCCGGGGTGCTCGCGCTCCAGTGCCGTGAGGGCGATCACGCGACGATCGAGACGGTCAGCGGCCTCAACCACGCTTCCACCTATCGGGAGATGACCGCCGAGCGGATGTTCCTGCACGTGCTCCAGGGACACTGCAACAGCCCGATCGCCGGTTACGCCACCTCCCGGGGTGGCGGCGAACTCTCGTTGCGGGCTTGCGTGTTCACCCCGGACGGCAAGACGGTCCTGAACGCCCACGAGTGGGCCGGCCCGCTCGATCCCGCCACCCTCGGCACCTCCGTCGCGGTCACCCTTCTCCGTCAGGGCGCCCGCGAGCTGATCGACTCCATCGCGCACTGAGGGCGACGGCCCGTGCGGGAGGGATGACGGCGTGGAACTGAACGGGGACCGGGTCCTGTTGCGGCCGACGGCCGACGGTGATGCCGAGATCCTGGACAGGGTGGTCCGCGAGCCCGAGGTCGCGGCGTGGTGGTCGCCGCCCCCGACCAGCTACCAGGACAAGCTGGCCATCGTCTTCGAGGGCGAGGTCATCGGCGCCGTCCAGTTCAGCGAGGAGACCGACCCGCAGTTCCGCCGGGCCGGTATCGACATCTTCCTGACGGCCAGGCTCCGCGGGCGAGGGCTCGGCGCCGACGCCGTCCGGACGCTGGCCCGGTGGCTGGTGCGGGAACGCGGCCACCACCGGCTCACCATCGACCCCGCGGCGGCCAACACCGCGGCCATCCGCTGCTACACCAAGGTCGGGTTCAAACCGGTGGGCGTCATGCGGGCGTACTGGCACAACGAGCACTCGGGCGCCTGGGAGGACGGTCTGCTGATGGACCTGCTCGCGCACGAGCTGGCCTGAGCGGCGTCCGGGCGGCGCCCCGGCCCCTCACGCCGGTGGCGCCCCCGCGCCCGTGCGGCCGGACAGCATCACATGATGGAGCTCCGCCCCGGCGCCCCCGGGACGCGCCTCACCGACCTTCCGGTAGCCCCACTTCCGGTAGACGGCCGGGGCCGTCCCGCTCGCCGGGTTGACGTTCAGGAGCACTCGCTCGACCCCGATGCCGTCGAGCAGCGCCGTGTGCAGCCTCCGCGCGACGCCGCGTCCGCGCCACGGCCCCCGCACGGCGAGTTCCAGGAGCCCGAAGGTGCGGTGCCCGTCCTCGCGCCGCATGTCGTCGGGGACGGGTTCGGTCAGCTCGTCCCACCACACGGCGTCGGGCCCGAGCGGGTGCCCGTACGCCATGCCGATCGGCACGCCGCTCCCGGTGCGGGCCAGGACGGCGCGGAAGCCGGGCTTACGGGTCAGTACGGGGAAGCGGCGGAAGGCGGCGTCGACCTCGTCCTCGGTCTCGTCGTAGGGCGGCTCGGCGAACGCTTCGGCGTAGATCAGCCTGAACTCCCCCGCGGCGCGCAGCGCGCCCGGCCCGTCCAGGCGCTCGGTCCCGATGGTCTCTCGCGGCGTCATTCGATGCCCCCTCCCGAACGGTGGCGCGTCGTCGAACGGGGCAGCTCGGCCCCACCGTTGTCAGTCGCCCACGGTACTTTCCCGCCCATGGGGATCTATCTGGTCAGTGTGGGTGCGCAGGATTGGTTCGACGCCGAGGAGGACGGGTGGGGCGACGTCTCGTCCGCGCTCGCGGGGGAACTCGCGCGGCGGGGCCTGCCGCCCTTCACCGACCTGCCCGAGGTGCCGGAGTTCGAACGCGGCTCGGGACAGGCCTTCGAGGAGAAGCTGACAGGGTCCATGGACGGCTTCGTCGACCTGTGCGAGGCGCACCTGTCGCGGGAGGAAGCGGAGACCCTGTACGGGTGGTCGGTACTCGTGCCGTTCTCCCTGGAGGAGCAGATCTGGCTGCCGACCCCCGCTCCGTACTCCGACGAGACCTTGGTGGTCGGCGCTCCGCAGGCGCTGGCGCTCGCGGAGCGGCTGGCGGAGGCCGTCGGTCTGCCGGACGAGATCCCCGGTACGAGCGACAACCTCGAACTGACCTCGTGGTTCCGGGACGAGGAGGTCGAGGAGCGGTCCACGGCGGCCGAGGTCCGCCCGGGGCGGTGGAGCATGGACCTGGACACGGCGTTCTACGTCGCCCTGTACCTGCGCGCGGCGCGGCACTCGATACGTCGCGGCTGCCCCATCGTCCTCACCTGACGTCGAGGGAGGAGACCGTCGTGGGCACCTGGGACACCGGCCCCTTCGACAACGACACGGCCGCGGACTTCGCCGACACCCTCGACGACACCGCCCCCGAGGCACGCGAGGTCCTGGTGAGAGCCGTTCTCATCCGCACGATCGACGCGATCGACTGGCTGTCGGAAGCGGACGCGGCGGTGGCCGCCGCCGCGCTGATCGCGGCGCAATGTCCGGGAGGGGACCCCGTCGAGACGTCCTACGGGCCCAGAGCGCCCATGCCCCAATTCCCCTCCGACCTGCGAGCACTCGCCGACGAAGCCGTCGCCCGGGTCGCCACCGCCGAGGAGGGTCCGTCCTCGGACTGGAGCGACCAGAAGGCATGGGAGCGGTGGCAGGCCATGCTCGCCCGCCTCCGTGCGGTGCTCGCTCCTTCGCCGCCGACCATCGCCCTTTTCGACGTCGAGCCGTGATCGAGCGAACTGCCGATCCGAAGCGAACTTCCTTCCAGGCGTGACACTAAAGAGTGAATCTCACCCGACGCCCGGCTTCTCGCACCGCCGCGAGCACGCCACAACCGGGCCACCACGGAGCACACTTCGCCGCTCTCCGCAGCCTCTTCCGCCTCTGCGGTCCCCCTCGGCCCCACCCGCATGCGTGCCGGAGCTCTTCCGGGGCCCGAGGTTCCGCTTGTCGGGTAGGCAACACGTTCCGAGGGCTCCGCGCAGGGCATTTCGCTGTCGGCGAGACGCGGCGTCCGGTGGGTGGGGCGTCCGTAGCTTCGGAGCGCTGAACCGAAGTGTCCGAAGTGTGCGGAAGGCAGGAGAGCACCATGGGAACACTGGAAGGCAGAACCGCCGTCGTGACGGGCGGCTCCCGGGGAATCGGCCGGGGCATCGTGGAGCGGCTCGCGCGGGAGGGCGCCCAGGTCGTCTTCAACTACGCGCAGAACACCGGGGCGGCCGAGGAGGTCGTCCGTACCGTCGAGGAAGCCGGCGGCCAGGCACGGGCGTTGAAGCTGGACCTGGCGGAGTCCGGGGCGGCCGAAAAGCTGATGGAGGCGGCCGAGGAGCAGTCCTCGGGGGGCGTCAGCATCCTGGTGAACAACGCGGCGCTGAGCTTCATGCCGGCGCCACTCGCCGCGATCGAGGAAGACGTCTTCGAGCAGGCGTTCGCGGTGAACACGAAGGCCGCGTTCCTCACCCTGCGGTACGCGGCCCGGCACATGCCGGACGGCGGCCGGGTCATCAACATCTCCACCCTCAACACCCTGCGTCCGGCCCCGGGCATCGTGCCCTACCTGGTCAGCAAGGGCGCCCTGGAACAGCTCACCGCCGGTGCGGCGATCGAACTGGGCGCGCGCGGGATCACCGTCAACACCGTCTCCCCCGGCGCCACCGACACCGACCTGCTGCGGGGCAGCAACCCGGCCGAAGCCCTGGCCACCATCCCGACGATGACCCCGCTCGGGCGCCTCGGGACGCCCGCCGACATCGCGGCCGTGGTCGTCTTCCTCTCGGGCGACGAGGGCCGCTGGATCACCGGCCAGAACATCCGGGCCACCGGCGGACTGGGCTGAGGCTGAGGCGCCCTTCGTGAACGGGCCCCGCACCCGCCCGCTCTGGAACCTCTGGACCGACGGGGTCGAGGCCGGTCCCACCGCGCACCCGGGCGAGAGCCCGGCCGAG
>NZ_JBSFVR010000464.1:0-5093 GCF_053592415.1 Streptomyces sp. NPDC002690
CGAACGAGGGCGGGACCAGGATCTCCTCGGTGCTCGGCAGCGTCAGCCAGCCGCTCATCGACAGCACCGGCGGCCGGAACAGCCCGTTCGAGGGGGCGCTCGTCACCGGGTGGTACCCCGTGTCCTCGGACGCGCGCTGGGACGAGATGCGCGGGGCGATCCGGAAGTACGCGTTCGAGGACGACAGCATCGACCCCGCGGACTCGGCCGTGCAGACCACCTGGATCGCGTACACCGTGCTGAAGGCGGCCGTCGAAGGGCTGGGGGACGGCGAGGTGAGCGCGTCGGCGGTCACCTCGGTGCTGAACCACGGGCTGAAGGTGGACACCGGCGGCCTCACCCCGGAACTGCGCTGGCGCTACCAGGACATGCTCGGCTCGGCCGCGTACCCCCGGATCGTCAACGGCACGGTCACCTTCCAGGTGGTCCGCGGGGGGCGGCTGGTGTCGCAGAAGAAGGGGTTCACGGACGTCACGGAGACCCTGTCCGACGCCAAGGCCGTCCGGGGCTGAGCACGGCTCCGGCCCCGGCTCCGCCACCGGAGTGCGGGGGCGGGGGCCGGGGCCGGGCGGGCGGGGCTCAGAGCTCCGTGTAACCACGGCTGGTGAGGCCGTACTTCTCGGCGATGGCGTTCCACAGACGGGACGCCTTCTTCTTGGCGGTGGTCGCCTCGCCGCTCTTCTCGGCCGCCTTGCCCGTCTCTCCGGTGTTGGCGGCCTTGCCGCCCTTGCAGACCTTCTTGCCCTTCGCCTGCTTCGCCCAGGCCGCGTAGTGCTCGTCCGCCGAGGCCGAGGCCTCCCAGGCGTTCGTCAGCGCGTCGGTGAGGGCGGCGTTGTCCGGCAGTTGGTCGACCTGCACGTCCTTCAGCCGGTTGACCAGGTCGCGGCGCTGCTGGGCGGCGCCCGTGAGGTCGGCGGCGGCCTGGTCCAGGTCCCTGCACGCCTTGATCTTCTCGACGGCGTTGATCACCGTGTTCCGGCTGTTGTTGCTGTCGGCGAGCAGCTTGTCCAGCTCCGTCGCCTGCGGCTCCGCCGGGTCGTCGGCTCCCGGCGCCGACGAGCCGGAAGCCGGTGAACTCGCCGAGGCGACCGGCTGCTTGTCGTCCTTGGAGTCGCCGCCGCCGCTCAGCAGCGCCCCGGCGCCGAGCCCGACGACCGCACAGCCGACCACCACGGCCGCGATGAGCGGGATGTGCGCCGACCTCCGGCGCGGCTCGGGGCCGGGCTCGTACGGGGCCTGGGGGCTCTCGTACGGCCCCTGGGGACCCTGGTAGCCGGGCGCGTACCCCTGCTGCTGGGCCTGGGGCGGGAGTTGGCCGCCCGGATAGCCCTGCGGCTGCCCCTGGGGGTGGCCGTACTGCTGGTGTGCGGGCGGCTGCTGGTGCGCGGGGTCGACCCGGGGCATCTGCGTGGTGGCGCCGGCCGGTTCGTCGCTGCGGAAGAGGTTGTCGAACTCCGAAGGGGGCCGCCGGTCCTCCGGTGCCCCCGGGCGTATGTCGTACGGGGCGGCGGGAGTCGGCGGGATGTACTGGGTCGCGTCGCCGTCCTGCCCGGCCGGCACCGGCGCGATGAACTGCGTGGCGTCGGAGTCGCCGCCCGGCGCCCTGCCCGGCACGGCCTCCGGCGGCAGCGGCTGCGCGTACGGCTGCGGCTGGGCCGGCGGCAGCGACTGTCCCTGCGGCTGCTGCTGATAGGCCTGTCGCTGCCCGCCCGGGTAACCGTCGGACGCCGGCAGGTACTGCGTCTGCTGGGGCTGCTGGTACGGGTCGGGCGCGCCGTAGCCGCCGGACTGCGGGTAGCCGCCCTGCTGCTGGTACGGCTGCGCCGGGTTGCCCGGGTGCTGCTGGGGTGGCGCCTGGGACCCCCACGCCTGGCCGTCCCACGGGGAGCCGCCCGCCGGGGCGGACTCCTGTGGCCGGCCGTCCGCCGCTGCGGGGTTCCAGGGGGCACCACCGTCCGCGGGCAGCACGACACCTTCGTGGGCGGGCCGTACAGCCGGAAGCTGCTGATCGTCACCCTGTCCGCTCTGCGTCACCGGGACTCCTACGTGTCAACCAACGAAAACGTCGGCTCACGCTATCGGGTGGTTGCCCGGCTTCGCCAAGCGCGTCCGTGGCCCGCACCGTCCCTTCACCAGCCGTACGGCCGCGCGACGGCCCGGGAGGCGAACGGAGGACTCCGGTTACCGGGACTCCGCGCCCGGGACGAACCCGCAGCTCAGGAGCGCGCGGACGCGAACGCGGCCTCCGCCCGGGGCGGACACCCGGCGCCCGGTACGAACTCCGTACCGCGCGACAGCCCTGAGACTTCCGCCACGTCGTCGGGCGCCGGGGCACGCGCCGTACCGGAGTGCGGTCGGCGCACACCATCCCGTACGGCGCGCGCGGCGACCTCTCCCGCGCGCTGCTCCCGCCCCTCGGAAGCCGCCCTGAGCCGGCCTGAGCCGCCCTGAGCCGCCCTGAGCCGCCCTTCTGAGCCGCCCGGACCTCCGAGTTTCCCGACGGGCCCTCAGGCGGCCTGGAGATCCAGGCGCGCGCTGAATTCGCGGACCGCCGACTCCTCCCCGTACGGCAGCAGCCGCTGCTGAAGGTCGTCGAGGTACTCCGCGCCCCGGCTGGAACGCACCGTCTCCAGCAGCTCCACCGCCCGCAGGCCCGTGTAGCAGGCCTGTTCGACCTCGCGCTGCTGGACCTGGGCGGAGGCGAGCAGCACCAGGGCGATGCCGCGCCGGCGCGCCCTGGTCTCGGGAAGCGCGGCGAGCGCCTCCTTGGCCCGGCGGGCGGCGGCGGTGCCCTGGCCCAGATCGCGGTGGCAGTGGGCGAGTTCGTCCGCGAGGTACCCCTCGTCGAAGTGCGCGATCCAGGCCGGGTCGTCGCCGGTGCCCGCGTCGGCCCGCTCCAGCGCCTCCACCGCCCGGCCGGCCACCTCCTCGCAGGTGGCGGCGTCGCCGAGAGCCGCGTGTCCGCGCGCCTCCGCGGCGAGGAACATCGACTCCGCGCGCGGCGTCACCGAGCCGCGCGCGCCCTCCTGGGCCGCGCGGGCGAGCTGCGCGATCTCGCGGGGGTTGCCGAGCTGGGCCGCGAGGTGGCTCATCGAGGCGGCCAGCACATAGCCGCCGTACGCCCGGTCGCCCGCCGCCTGCGCGAGACGCAGGGCCTGGATGTAGTAGCGCTGGGCCAGCCCGGGTTGACCGGTGTCGATCGCCATATAGCCGCCGAGTTCGGTGAGTCGGGCCACCGCCGCGAACAACTCCCTTCCCACCGACTCGCGGTACGCCCCCGAGAGCAGCCCGGAGACCACGCTGTTGAGGTAGTGGACCAGCACCGGGCGGACGTGCCCGCTGCCGAACCGGTGGTCGAGGTCGACCAGCGCCGCGGTCATGGCACGGACCGCCTCCACATCCGAACGCCCCACCCTGGCACCGGCGTTGCGGGCGACCTGCGAGTCGGGCCCGGTGATCAGCCAGTCCCGGCTGGGCTCGACCAGCGCGGAGGAGGCGACGGTGGAGCCGGAGAGCAGGTCGCGGCGGCCCACGTCGCTGCGCCACAGCTCGCAGACCTGCTCGATGGCCCCGAGCACGGTCGGGGCGAACTGGAGGCCGACGCCGGAGGCGAGGTTCTTGCCGTTGGCCATGCCGATCTCGTCGATGGTGACCGTGCGGCCCAGCTTGCGGCCGATGGCCTCGGCGATGATCCCCGGCGCCCGGCCCCGGGGCTGCTGCCCGCGCAGCCAGCGGGCCACGGAGGTCTTGTCGTACCGGAGATCGAGTCCCCGCTCCGCGCCGACCATGTTGACCCTGCGGGCCAGTCCCGCGTTGGAACAGGCAGCCTCCTGGATGAGCGTCTGGAGCCTTTCGTTCGGCTGGCGGGCTACGAGTGGTCTGGCTGCCATGTACGTCCCCCTGGAGAGCGCGGTGTTAGGTGGTGGCATCACTGCCCGTCGTCGGCGCAAGCAATGCGCCCATTCCTCTGTATTCGGTACGACCAGCACGAGAGCTGCTGTTTTTCGGCCACTTCACGCAAAAGACCCGTGCGTCCCGCTCCGCCGCCCCGGAACAGCCCGGAGGCCGGGCCGACGCACGGCCCTGGCATTCCCTACCCGTACATCGGCGCCCGGCCCCGCACGCGCCCCCGCCCGTGCACCCGTGCGCCCCATATGCGGTGCCGGTGCACCGGTACGGCGGCGGGATGCGGCCGTAACCCCCGGTGGTGCGGGGAGTTGTGCTGGACGTGGAAAAGCCGATCACAGTCACGGGAAACGCCCCGCTCCCTCCGCAGCGCGGCGAGCAACTGCTCGACGCCGCCGTCCGCTACACGGAGGAACGCCACTGGGACGTGTTCCCTGGCAGCTGGCTGGAGGCGGTGGACGGACACGAGCGGTGCTGCTGCGGGGACGCGCACTGCGCCCTGCCCGGCGCGCACGCCCTGCGGCCCGACTGGGCGGGCCAGGCGACCGGAAGCGGGGCGGCTGCCCGCCGGATGTGGTCCAAGCACCCGTCCTCCGCCATCCTGTTGCCGACCGGCCGCAGCTTCGACGTGATCGACGTCCCCGAGTCGGCGGGCTTCCTGGCGCTCGCGCGGATGGAGCGGATGGAGCTGACGCTCGGCCCGGCCACCTGTACCCCCGACCGTCGCATGCTCTTCTTCGTCTCCCCCGGTGCCGCCGCCAAGGTCCCCGATCTCGTCATGCACCTCGGCTGGAACGCAGCGTCGATCGACCTCGTCGCCCGGGGCGAGGGCCACTACGTCGCCGCCCCGCCGACCCGGATCGGCGGCCGGGGCGCGGTCCAGTGGGCCCGTCGTCCCACCGCCGCCAACCGCTGGTTGCCCGAAGCCGAGGAACTCGTCAGCCCGTTGTCGTACGCCTGTGCGCGCGAAGCGGCGGACGCGCGGACGCGCCTTTCGTAGGCTGGTCCCCACCTGTGGGGATACCGAAAGGTCGTGCCATGCCTGACCGGACCGAAGCCGAGAACGCCCCGTCTCCCGGGGCGGCCGATCCGTCGGGCCGGCCGCCCGCCGTGCGGGTGCGGGGGCTGTGGAAGAGGTTCGGCCAGCAGATGGCCGTCTCCGGGATCGATCTCGACCTGCCGGCGGG
>NZ_JBSFVR010000465.1:0-5074 GCF_053592415.1 Streptomyces sp. NPDC002690
CGCACGGGCCGGAGGACATCTCGCCGGTGGGCATGGCGGCGGCGGTCCACCTGGACCTGGCCGTGCACAACTTCGGCATCCAGGAGTACTCGGGGCACTCCGCGCTCACCGGGGAGGTGTTCCGGCACGCCTATACGTTCACCGACGGGCACCTGCACCCGGGCGAGGTCCCCGGCATCGGTGTGGAGCTCGACGAGGAGCTGGCCGCCGCCCACCCGTACGAGCCCGCCTATCTGCCGGTCAACCGCCTCCAGGACGGCACCGTCCACGACTGGTGAGCCCCGGGGGCCGGCCTGTCCCCCTCATCCTCCCGCTCTTCCGCCGATGCCCCGGACCGTCGCGTTCCCACCCGCCGCGGTCCGGGGCATCGGCGTTTCCACGCTCGGCCCGTCTTGCGCAAGAACGCAACCGGCTTCCATCGCTTGCGGCGAACTTGCATTTCCTGACAGCGCGGACGAAAGCCCCTGATCGCAGTGGGTGTTGACCGATCGCGCCACTCCATCACGGCAATCGATACCTACGCGACCGGTAGACGGACCTCCAGATATCTGCAACCCTCTGACCGCTCCTCGCAAAAGATGTAGTGCATGACGCATAAATTCAATCCTCCCTGCACATCGACTGAGCCGCGCCTCGCCTCCGTCAGGGGCGAGGCCGAGGGATCGGGGATCCATGAGAGCGAAACGCTGGAGAGCGCGCGGTCTGTCCGCAGTGGTCGTCACCAGCCTGCTGACCGTCGGATGGCCCGCGCTGACCGCCGCGGCGGCCACGGGGCCGAACGCGGCCTCGGGCCTGCCGGCCAAGGCGAGCAGCGCACGGGCGAAGAACACCGCAGCCGGCATCACCGACGGAGACCAGGGCACCTACTGGCAGGCCGCGAAGAGCGACCAGCCCCAGTGGGTGCAGACCGATCTGGGATCCACCGTCCGGACGGACGGGGTCGTACTGAAACTCCCGGCCGGGTGGGCGAGCCGCACCCAGACCCTCGCCGTCCAGGGCAGCACCGACGGCACCAGCTTCACCACCCTGAAGAGCTCCGCCACATACGCCTTCAGTCCGGGGCAGGCCAACGCGGTCACCGTGAACTACCCTGCGACCAAGGCACGTTACGTACGGATCGCGATCACGGACAACTCCGTCGCCGACGCCGCGCAGCTCTCCGAGCTGGAGGTCGAGGTCGCCGCCGCGTCCTCGGTGAACCTGGCGAGCGGTCGCACCATGTCGGAGAGCAGCCACACCGACGTGTACCCGGCGTCCAACGCCAACGACGGCAACAAGTCGACGTACTGGGAGAGCGCCAACAACGCGTTCCCGCAGTGGATCCAGGCGGATCTCGGCTCCGCCGTGCGGGTCGACCGGGTGGTCCTGAAGCTCCCGGACAGCTGGGGGCCGCGCAGTCAGACGCTGAAGATCCAGGGCAGCACGAACAACTCGGCCTTCACGGACCTCACCGCCTCGCAGGCGTACACCTTCGACAGCGCGGGAGGTCAGACGGTCACCATCACCTTCGACGCCACCACCACGCGTTACGTGCGCGCCCTGTTCACCGCGAACAGCGTGCAACCGGGCGCTCAGGTCTCCGAGTTCGAGGTCTACGGCCCCGAGACGGGCGACACCCAGGCACCGTCCGCGCCGTCCGGCCTGGCCTTCACGGAGCCCGCGAGCGGTCAGATCAAGCTGACCTGGAACGCCTCCACCGACAACACCGCCGTCACCGGCTACGACATCTACGCCAACAACACGCTGCTGAGCAGTGTGGCGGGCGGGGTGACCACGTTCACCGACAACCGGCCCGCGAACCAGACCGTCTCGTACTACGTGCGGGCCAAGGACGCGGCCGGGAACCAGTCGGGCAACAGCAACACCGTCACCCGGCAGGCGAGCAGCGGGGACACCACGGCGCCGACCGCCCCCTCCGGGCTGGCGCTGACCGAGCCGGCGAGCGGCCAGATCAAGCTGACCTGGAACGCCTCCACCGACAACACCGCCGTCACCGGCTACGACATCTACGCCAACAACGCCCTGCGGGGCAGCGTCGGCGGCTCGGTGACGACGTACACCGACGCGCAGCCCGCCTCGGCCACGGTCACCTATGTGGTCCGGGCGAAGGACGCGGCGGGCAACCAGTCGACGGCCAGCAACTCCGTGACCCGCAACGGTTCGGGGACCACCGGCTCCAACCTGGCGGTGTCCAAGCCGATCACCGCTTCGTCGTACGTGCACACCTACGTCGCGACGAACGCCAACGACAACAACGTGACGACCTACTGGGAAGGTGCCGGGGGCAGTTACCCCAACACCCTGACCGTGCAGCTGGGTTCCAACGCGGACCTGAGCTCCCTGGTGCTGAAGCTCAACCCGGACAGCGCGTGGGGAGCCCGGACGCAGACCTTCGAGGTGCTCGGGCGGGAGCAGAGCGCGAGCTCCTTCACCAGCCTGGCCGCCTCGAAGAGTTACTCCTTCGACCCGGCGAGCGGTAACACCGTCACCGTGCCGGTGTCCGGCCGAGTGGCCGACGTGCAGCTGAAGTTCACCGGCAACTCCGGCTCATCGGCCGGGCAGGTGGCGGAGTTCCAGGTGATCGGAGTACCGGCACCCAACCCGGACCTCGAAGTCACCGGTGTGACGTCCACGCCCTCCGCCCCGGTGGAGTCGGACGCCATCAGCCTCGGCGCCACGGTGCGCAACAGCGGCGCGGTCGCGTCGCCCGCCACCAAGGTGGACCTGCTGCTCGGCGGTTCCAAGGTCGCCACCGCTTCGGTCGGTGCTCTCGCGGCCGGGGCGTCGACCACGGTCAGCGCCTCCATCGGCACGCGTGAGGCGGGGAGTTACCCGCTGGGCGCGGTGGTCGACCCGGCGGGCGAGGTGATCGAGCAGAACGAGTCCAACAACACCTACAACCGCACCGATCCCCTCGTGGTGAAGCCGGTCTCCAGCTCCGACCTGGTCGCCTCGGTGAACACCACGCCGTCCAGCCCTTCGGCCGGTGACGCGGTGACCTTCGACGTGGCGATCAAGAACCAGGGGTCGATCGCCTCGGCGAGCGGCAGCCACGGAGTGACCCTCGCGGTGCTCGACTCGAACAACACGACCGTGAAGACCTTGACGGGCGCGTTCTCGGGGACCATCGCGGCCGGAGCGACCGCGGCCTCGGTGAAGCTCGGCCCGTGGACGGCGGCCAACGGCTCGTACACCGTGAAGGTGACGCTCGCCGACGACGCCAACGAGCTGCCGGTGAAGCGGACGAACAACGTCTCCACCCAGTCGCTGTTCGTCGGCCGCGGCGCCAACATGCCGTACGACACGTACGAGGCGGAGGACGCCACGACCGGCGGCGGCGCCCAGGTGGTCGGCCCCAACCGCACGGTGGGCGACATCGCCGGTGAGGCGTCCGGCCGCAAGGCGGTGAACCTCGACGCGACCGGCGAGTACGTCGAGTTCACCACCCGGGCTGCCACCAACTCGCTGGTGACCCGGTTCTCCATCCCCGACGCCCCGGGCGGCGGGGGCATCGACTCCACGATCGACGTCTACGTCGACGGGGTCCTGAAGAAGGCGCTCCCGCTGACCTCCCGGTACGCCTGGCTGTACGGCGCCGAGGCGGGTCCCGGCAACTCCCCCTCGGCGGGCGGGCCCCGGCACATCTACGACGAGGCGCACCTGCTGCTCGGTGAGACCGTGCCGGCGGGAGCCAAGATCCGGCTGCAGAAGGACGCCGCGAACACCTCCACCTACGCGATCGACTTCGTCAGCCTGGAGCAGGCCACGGCTGTCGCCAACCCCGACCCGGCGGCCTACGCGGTACCGGCCGGCTTCACCCACCAGGACGTCCAGAACGCCCTGGACCGGGTGCGGATGGACACCACCGGCAAGCTGGTCGGCGTCTACCTTCCGACGGGCGACTACCAGACCTCGTCCAAGTTCCAGGTGTACGGCAAGGCGGTGAAGGTGGTCGGCGCGGGGCCCTGGTTCACCAGGTTCCAGGGACCGGCCGGGCAGGAGAACACCGACATCGGGTTCCGCGCGGACTCGACCGCGAACGGGTCGTCGTTCTCGGGCTTCGCCTACTTCGGCAACTACACCTCGCGGATCGACGGTCCGGGCAAGGTGTTCGACTTCGCGGGCGTCTCCGACATCGTGATCGACAACATCTGGGTCGAGCACATGGTGTGCATGTACTGGGGCGCCAACACGGACCGGATGACCATCAAGAACTCCCGCATCCGGGACACGTTCGCCGACGGCATCAACATGACCAACGGCTCGACGGACAACCTGGTCTCCAACAACGAGGCCAGGGCGACCGGTGACGACAGCTTCGCGCTCTTCTCGGCGATCGACGCCGGCGGGGCGGACATGAAGAACAACGTCTTCGAGAACCTGACGTCGATCCTCACCTGGCGTGCCGCGGGCATCGCCGTGTACGGCGGTTACGACAACACCTTCCGCAACCTGCGGGTCGCGGACACCCTCGTCTACGCGGGAATCACCATCTCCTCGCTGGACTTCGGGTACCCGATGAACGGGTTCGGCACCGGGCCCACCGCGCTGGAGAACATCTCCCTGGTACGGACCGGTGGTCACTTCTGGGGGTCGCAGACCTTCCCGGCCATCTGGGTGTTCTCCGCCTCGAAGGTGTTCCAGGGCATCAGGGTCAGCCACGTGGACATCGTGGACCCGACCTACAGCGGGGTGATGTTCCAGACCAACTACGTGGGCGGGCAGCCGCAGTTCCCGATCAAGGACACGATCTTCACGGACGTCTCGATCTCGGGGGCCCGTAAGAGCGGGGACGCCTTCGACGCGAAGTCCGGCTTCGGTCTCTGGGCGAACGAGCTGCCGGAGTCGGGCCAGGGACCCGCGGTCGGTGAGGTCACCTTCAACGGTCTGCGGCTCTCCAACAACGCGGTGGACATACGGAACACCACCTCCACCTTCAAGATCAACGTCAACCCGTAAGGAGCGGATCGGCAGAAGGTACGGGCCGTCGTGGCGGGGTCGACCCGGCATCTCGGAGAGGGTGCGGACGGCCGTGGCGGCATCGTCCCAGTAGACCGAGATCAGGTCGAAGGGG
>NZ_JBSFVR010000466.1:0-5073 GCF_053592415.1 Streptomyces sp. NPDC002690
CTCGTCGACGGCGTGCGGCATCAGGGAGGGGTCCGCGCCCCGGCTCCGGTCACCCCGGCCGCGACCGCCGGTGACGACGGCGCGTACGTCACGCCGCTGGTCCGCAAGCTCGCTTCGGAGAACGGCGTCGACCTGGGCGCGGTGAAGGGCACCGGCGTCGGTGGCCGTATCCGCAAGCAGGACGTCATCGCCGCCGCGGAGGCCGCCAAGGCCGCCGCAGCCGCTCCGGCCCCCGCTGCCGCCGCCGCTCCGGCCGCCTCCAAGGCGCCGAAGCTGGAGGCGTCGCCGCTGCGCGGTCAGACGGTCAAGATGACCCGCATGCGCAAGGTCATCGGCGAGAACATGATGAAGGCGCTGCACTCGCAGGCCCAGCTGACCTCGGTCGTCGAGGTCGACATCACCAAGCTGATGAAGCTGCGCAACCAGGCGAAGGCCGCGTTCGCCGCCCGTGAGGGCGTCAAGCTGTCCCCGATGCCGTTCTTCGTGAAGGCGGCGGCCCAGGCGCTGAAGGCCCACCCGGTCATCAACGCCCGGATCAACGAGGACGAGGGCACCATCACGTACTTCGACTCGGAGAACATCGGCATCGCCGTGGACGCCGAGAAGGGTCTGATGACCCCGGTCATCAAGGGTGCGGGCGACCTGAACATCGCCGGTATCTCGAAGAAGACCGCCGAGCTGGCCGGCAAGGCCCGCGGTGGCGGCCTCACCCCGGACGACATGTCGGGTGCCACCTTCACCATCAGCAACACCGGTTCGCGCGGTGCGCTGTTCGACACCGTCATCGTGCCCCCGAACCAGGCCGCCATCCTGGGCATCGGTGCCACGGTGAAGCGCCCGGCCGTCATCGAGACCGCCGAGGGCACCGTCATCGGCATCCGTGACATGACGTACCTCTCGCTCTCCTACGACCACCGTCTGGTGGACGGCGCGGACGCCGCCCGTTACCTGACCTCGGTCAAGGCGATCCTGGAGGCCGGTGAGTTCGAGGTCGAGCTCGGCCTCTGAACGATCCTGCTGTAACGAGCCTCACCAGCTGCGCCCCCGCCCGGACCACCTCCCGGGCGGGGGCGCAGCCGTATTGTCTACGGGGTATCCGGCGGTCACTGCCGGTCAACACCACGGGCCCTGGTGCCGCGCCCGGCAATGTTCGCCCCATGAGGAGGGGCGAAGCTTGCCGGGCGCGGCACCAGGGACCGTGGCCGGTCCCAGGCGGCACCGGTTCGCCCGAAGGAGCACCTCATGACCCCGCCCGTCGTCCACTCGCTGCGCGAACAGATCCGCGAGCACATCGTGGACGGGATCGTCAGCGGGCGCTGGAAGCCGGGCGAGCGCATCGTGGAGCGGCGGATCGCCACCGAGCTGGAGGTCAGCCAGACGCCGGTGCGCGAGGCGCTGCGCGAGCTGGAGACGCTGCGGCTGATCGAGTCGGCGCCCAACAAGGGCGTCCGGGTCCGCAATCTCACCGCCGCGGACCTGGAGGAGAGCTACCCCGTGCGTGCGGGCCTGGAGCAGATCGCGGCGGAGCTGGCGGCCTCCGCCCTCGGCAGCGACTGCTCGGCCCTCCAGCCGCACGTGAGTGCCCTCTACGAGGCCGACCGGGCGGCCGACGGGGAGGCGCAGGTGCGGCACACGGTGGGCTTCCACCGGGAGCTGGTGCGGGCGGCCGGCAACGCGGTGCTGCTGCACACCTGGGAGGGGCTGGGCATCGAGGTGTTCACGGCCCTGTCGATCCGCTGGCTGGGCACGGTGCAGAAGTCGTACGCGGAGGAGCACGAGGCGCTCATCGACGCGTTCCTGCGGCAGGACCCGCAGATCGGGCCGCTGGTCAAGGCACACGTGCTGGGCTGCGCGCCGCGCGCCTGAGGGACCGGCCGCGAGCCCTGCCGTACCGCGCCCCGGGGACCCTGCCGCGGGGGACCGTCCGTACCCTCTCCGGACGGTCGGCGGACGGGCGCGTACGCGTTTCTTCTCACGTCCGCATTGCCGTCAGGTTTCCCATCCGTCACCGGCATCGCTCTTTCGAGCAAAACATGACCGTTTTGGACCGGTTAATCCAGACACTCCGTGCCCCATACGGCGGCACCCCATGCCAATTTCTTCATATCGAGAAGTTTTTCCCCTCACCCCTTTGATCGATCATCGATCAGGGATTTACAGTTCTTCGCGGGCCCACCGGCCCGTCGCCCTGTCCTGCCAGCCAGGGACTTCTCCACCCCCTCCCACTCCGGAAGGCGGCGATCATGACCGACCCCGTAGGAAAGCGTCCGAGCGAACTCGACCAGTTCCCGGACCGCGACCCCGAAGAGACCGCCGAATGGGCGGCCTCTCTGGACGCCGTCACCAAGGCCGCGGGGCCGCATCGCGCCGCGTACCTGATGAGGCGTTCTCTCGAACACGCCGAAGGCGCCGGTCTCGCGCTGCCCAAGCTGCTGGAGACCGACTACGTCAACTCCATCCCGACCGCCGCCGAGCCCGAGTTCGACGGCGACCTGGAGATGGAATCCCGCATCACCGCCTGGAACCGCTGGAACGCGGCGGCCATGGTGACGCGCGGGGCGAAGTACGGCGTCGGCGGCCACATCGCCACCTTCGCCTCCGCGGCCTGGCTGTACGAGACGGGCTTCAACCACTTCTTCCGCGGCAAGGAGGGGGACGGCTCCGGCGACCAGCTCTACATCCAGGGCCACGCCTCCCCCGGCATCTACGCCCGCGCCTTCCTCGACGGCCGGCTGAGCGAGCAGCAGCTCGACAACTTCCGTCAGGAGGCGGGCGGCGACGGCCTGCCGTCCTACCCGCACCCGCGGCGTCTGCCCTGGCTGTGGGAGTTCCCCACGGTGTCGATGGGTCTCGGCCCGCTGTCGGCCATCTACCAGGCGCGTTTCAACCGCTACCTGGCCAACCGCAACATCAAGGACACGTCGAACTCGCACGTCTGGGCCTTCCTGGGCGACGGCGAGATGGACGAGCCCGAGTCGACGGCAGCCCTGGCGCTCGCCGCCCGTGAGGGTCTCGACAACCTGACCTTCGTCATCAACTGCAACCTGCAGCGTCTCGACGGCCCGGTCCGCGCCAACTTCCGCGTGGTCCAGGAGCTGGAAGGCGCCTTCCGCGGGGCCGGCTGGAACGTCGTCAAGACGCTCTGGGGCAACGCGTGGGACGAGCTCTTCCAGCTCGACACCACCGGTGCGCTGGTCCGCCGTCTCCGCGAGGTCCCGGACGCGCAGTTCCAGACGTACGCCACCCGTGACGTCGCCTACATCCGCGAGCACTTCTTCGGCGCCGAGCCCGCGCTCGCCGAGCTGGCGAAGCTGCTCACCGACGCGAAGATCGCCGAGTGTTTCTACACCTCGCGCGGCGGCCACGAGGCCCGCAAGGTCTACGCGGCGTACAAGGCGGCCCTGGAGCACAAGGGCGGCCCGACCGTGATCCTCGCCCAGACGGTGAAGGGCTTCACGCTCGGCAAGGGCTTCGAGTCCAAGAACGCCAACCACCAGATGAAGAAGCTGTCCCTGGACGAGTTCAAGGACATGCGCGAGCTGCTCGGCCTGCCGATCCCGGACAGCGCCTTCGAGAGCGGTGTGGTGCCTTACGGCCACCCCGGCGCCGACTCCCCCGAGGTCCGTTACCTCCAGGAGCGCCGCGCGGCCCTCGGTGGCCCCGCCCCCGCCCGCCGGGTGCACGCCGCGGCCCTGCCGCAGCCCGCCGAGCGCGCGTTCGCCGCCCTGAAGAAGGGTTCCGGCAAGCAGGAGATGGCCACCACCATGGCCTTCGTCCGCCTCGCCAAGGACCTGATGCGGGACAAGGAGACCGGCAAGCGCTGGGTTCCGATCGTCCCGGACGAGGCCCGTACCTTCGGTATGGAGTCGCTCTTCCCGTCGGCCGGCATCTACTCGCCGCTGGGCCAGACGTACGAGCCGGTCGACCGCGACCAGCTGATGTACTACAAGGAGGCCAAGGACGGCCAGATCCTCAACGAGGGGATCACCGAGGCCGGCTCCATGGCGGACTTCATCGCCGCGTCCACGTCGTACGCGACGCACGGCGAGACGATGATCCCGTTCTACATCTTCTACTCGATGTTCGGCTGGCAGCGGACCGGCGACCAGATGTGGCAGCTCGCCGACCAGCTCGGCAAGGGCTTCATCGTCGGCGCCACGGCCGGCCGTACGACCCTGACGGGTGAGGGCCTCCAGCACGCGGACGGCCACTCGCACCTGATCGCGGCCACGAACCCGGCGTCGCTCAACTACGACCCGGCCTTCGCGTACGAGATCGCGGTGATCGTCAAGGAGGGTCTGCGCCGGATGTACGGCGAGCCCGTCGAGGGCGAGGACTCCAACGTCTTCTACTACCTGACGGTCTACAACGAGCCGAAGCCCCAGCCCGCGATGCCGGAAGGCGTCGAGGAGGGCATCGTCAAGGGCCTGTACCGCTTCAAGGAGGGCACGCCGGTCGCCGCCGACGCGCCGCGCCTGCAGCTGCTGGCCTCCGGTACGGCCATCCACTGGGCCCTTCAGGCCCAGGAGCTGCTGGCCGCCGACTGGGGCGTCACCGCCGACGTCTGGTCCGCAACCTCGTGGGGCGAGCTGCGCCGCGACGCGCTGGACGCCGACGCCGCGCTGCTGCGCGGTGAGGAGCGGGTGCCGTACGTGACGCAGGCGCTGGCCGGTGCTCCCGGCCCGGTGCTCGCGGTCAGCGACTGGATGCGGCAGGTGCCGGACCAGATCAGCCAGTGGGTGGAGCAGGACTGGTCCTCGCTCGGCACGGACGGCTTCGGTCTCTCCGACACCCGCGACGCGGCCCGCCGCCACTTCGGTGTCGACGCGCAGTCGGTCGTCGTCGCGGCCCTGGCCCAGCTCGCCAAGCGCGGCGAGATCCCGGCCTCCGCGGTCAAGGAGGCCCGGGAGCGCTACGGACTCTGATCCGTACGCCTGACACACGCCCAAAACGCCGTGGCCCCTCCGGACACCGGAGGGGCCGTCCGGTCGCGAAGGGCGTACCGCGGTGGCGGGGTGGCCGCGGTCGAGTCATGCGGTCGTCCCCGCAGCGCGGCTACGCCGGGTAACAGGA
>NZ_JBSFVR010000467.1:0-5007 GCF_053592415.1 Streptomyces sp. NPDC002690
GCTCCGTTCACCCGTCGGTAAGCTGACGGCATGACAGGACAAGTACGTACCGTCGCACCCGAGCAGCGCGGCCACCGCGTCGCAGGTCGCCGGGTGAGCGGCGACCAACGCGACGCCCGTGCGCGCCGCGGTACCGGTGCCGGGGCGCCGGGGCGCCGCCGCCTCCGGCGGCTCGCGCCAGGGCGGTACGAAGGTGTCCAGCTCGTCGAGGCGCCCGGGGAAGATCCGCCCGGCCTCCCGAATCAGCAGCGGGGCGAGGTCGGCGCCCTCGGCCCGCAGGGTGGTGATGAGCGTCGGCAGCCAGGGCAGCAGCACCCGGTCGGGGAGCCGCGCGAAGGCGTTCGACACGGCTTCCACCACGAAGTCGGCGAGTTGCGGCACCGGCTCCAGGGCGTGCAGGAACCCGCTGAGGTAGCGCGGGTAGGCGGGCACCACCAGGGGGTTGCCGAGGAGGCCGTCGCAGCGTTCGCGCAGCTCCTCCCGGGAGAGCTGACCGAGGTGCGTCCGGGCCGCCCAAAGCAGGGCCACCCGGGCGGGCTCCTCGGGGTGGGACTGGGCCAGGGCCAGCTCCAGCTGGGTCCGGTCGCAGCCGAGCGAGAGCGCCAGCCCCTCCATGGAGAAGAGGAAGCCCAGCGTGGCGGCAACCTGACGGCCGGTCGCCGCCTCGTCGTGGAACGCGGTCGGCAGCAGGGTGCAGTAGTGCGCGTAACCGGCCTTGACGAAGGATTCGATCCATGGCGGGAGCACCGGCTCGCTGGTGCGGTAGTACGCCAGCAGCCGGCGTATCCGGCTCAGCACCTCGGGGGCGCCGTCCACGCCGCGCTCGGTGGTGAGCACCTCCAGGGCCCGGGCGCCGAGTTCGGCGGCGAGGCGTCCGCCGCGCAGGTGCAGCGTGGCGTCCTCCACCGCCCCGAGCACGATCGCGGTGGTCGCCTGCGGGGCGTACGCGGCCTTCCGCAGCCGCTGTTCCAGTACCTGTTCGATGCTGACGCCCTCGTACCCCAGCTCGATCAGGGCGCGTTGGTTGGTGCCGAGGGCGAGGTCCCAGGACTCCTGGCGGGACCGCTCGCCGAGCCGCCGTTCCCCCATGATCGGCCGGGCGGTGTCCTGGGGCATCAGCCGGCGCAGCATCCACAGCACGTCGGAGCAGCGCTCCAGCTCGGGCCGGGAGGCCATGTCGAGCAGTGCCCGGCGCACCCCGCGCTGCTGGAGGTCGAGCCCCAGCGGGGCGAGCCGGTCGTGCACGTCGCGGGCGAGCGGCGGCAGTGAGTCGTAACCGACCCGGCCGATCCGGTCGCCGCCCATCATGATCTCCACGAGCCGGCGCACGTCCCGGCGCCCGGGGACGGTGTCCTTCTCGACGCAGGTGACGGCCGCGTCCTGGAAGTCGTACGGGGTGGGGCGGGCCCGGTCGCGCATCCCGGCCAGCAGGATCGAGGTCTCGAAGACGGCGATGGCGTCGGCGGTGGAGGCGAGGTATCCGTTGCGGCGGGCGGCGCGCACGATCTCCACGGACCAGCCGAGGAGTTCAGCCTCGTCCAGGCCGTCCAGTACCGGCGGCTGCCGCAGAAACCCGGAGAGCCGGTCGGGGACGTTCTCCGCCGCCCGGACGGGGGCCGGAACCTTCGAACCGGTCGGTGCGGCCTTCGGCGCGCCCGCCTGGCCGGCCAGCCGGAAGGGCTTCACCCGGGTGCGCTTGAGGTTCTTCGTCCACTGGGTCGCGGCGATCGACACCGACCCCGGGGCGAGGCCGAACTGCGCCTCGATGGCGGTGTGGCTGGACGGGATGAGGCCGTAACTCCAGACGGTGCCGCTCGGCGGACTGATCTCGAAGCCGTCGGCGCCCGCCACCCCGAACTCGGCGACCCGGCTGGCCGCGTGGAACGCGCCGCAGACGTAGAGGCAGTCGGCGGGGTCGGTGCCGGTCGCGGCCAGGTGCTCCCGCATCCGGGTCCACATGTACCGCTCGCGGTCCTCGTCCACGCGCGTGCGGCGCGCGTCCTCGGGCGCGAGGCGCCGGAACAGGCTGCCGATCAGCAGCATGACCTGCCGGTACGTGTCGTGGTCGGCGTCGCCGAGCGGGAGTTCGACGTATTGGTGCCACCACTCCGACCAGTGCCGCACCCTGCCGTGGTGCAGCAGGTGCTCCTCCAGTTCGGCGAAGCGCGGACGCAGGTCGCCGATCTCCACGCCGACCGCGTCACCGTGCAGCGCGGCCTCCTCCTCGTCGGCGGAGGCGGAGGCGGGCGCGGGCGCGGAGGCGGAGGCGGGCGCGGAGGCGGAGGCGGGGGCGGCTCCTTCGCCGTCGGTGTGCTCCACGTGCGCCTGCCACTGGAAGACGTGGTCCGACGACCGGTCGACGAGGACCAGTTCGACGTCCGGGGTGTCCAGTGCGTAGGCGATGGCCTGGTACTCGGCGGACGCCTCCGTGATCGGCGCGACCACCGAGAGCGGGGCCCACGAGGCGGGGAAGCCCTCGACCTCGCTCGCGAAGGCCTGCACCGCCACCGGCAGCCGGCAGTTGCGCAGCTCGGTGAGGAGGGGTGCCATGTCCTCGCACAGCTCCAGGTAGACGACCTTCGGCCGCTTCTCCCGCAGCCGCCGCGCCATCGCGGTAGCCGAGGCGGGCGAGTGGTGGCAGACCGGGAAGATCTCCAGCGGCTCGCGCACCGCGCGGTCCACGTCGTCCACGAGCCCGAGGAGGATGCCCTCCAACGCGTCCGGTCCGTCCGCGAATGCCGCCGCCGCCTCGCTCAACTGCCCGCGCAGCGAGTCGAAACCGGTGTTCCCCCGCTGCCCGACGACCGTCTCCGGCACGGTGTCCCCCTCCTTCGTCCTGTCGATGAGATCCGCGTCCGTCATGCCAGGGTGGCGAGCGCGTCCCGGCCGCCCTCCAGGAACTCGGGCCAGGCGCCGCCCTCTTCCTTTCCGCGCGGCTCCACGACTCCGTGCAGGTACTTGTTGAGGATCGCCAGGTCCTCGGGCTCCCGCCGGACCAGCGATCCGACGAGCGAGGAAGCGAGGGTACGGGCGGTGAGCTGCCGCTCCCCGAAGAAGTCGCTGTGCAGGATGGCGTCCTCCAGCACCCCGATCTGCTCGGCGCTGGAGAGGGCGGACTCCAGCTTCTCGTCGTCGCTGCCCGCCGCGGCGGCGGTCGCACGCAGGTCGGCGAAGCTCTGCAGGAGCACGTCCAGCAGTGTCGGCGGCACGTCCAGCTCGATGTGGTGGCGGCGCAGCAGTTCCTCGGTGCGGAAGCGGACGATCTCCGCCTCGCTCTTCTTGTTCGTCACCACCGGGATGCGGACGAAGTTGAAGCGGCGCTTGAGCGCGGACGAGAGGTCGTTGACGCCCCGGTCGCGGCTGTTGGCGGTGGCGATGACGGAGAATCCGGGCTTGGCGAAGACGATGTTGTCGTCGCCCTCACCGCTTCCCAGTTCGGGGACGGAGACGTACTTCTCCGAGAGGATGGAGATCAGCGCGTCCTGGACGTCGCTGGTGGAGCGGGTGAGCTCCTCGAAGCGGCCGATGGTGCCGGTCTCCATCGCGGTCATGATCGGCGAGGGGATCATCGACTCCCGGGACTGGCCCTTGGCTATCACCATGGAGACGTTCCAGGAGTACTTGATGTGGTCCTCGGTGGTGCCGGCCGTGCCCTGCACCACCAGCGTGGAGTTTCGGCTGATGGCGGCGGAGAGCAGCTCGGCCAGCCAGCTCTTGCCGGTACCCGGGTCGCCGATCAGCAGCAGCCCGCGGTCGGAGGCGAGGGTGACGATCGAGCGCTCCACGAAACTGCGGTCGCCGAACCACTTCTGGGCGATCTCGCGGTCGAGGCCGTCGGCGCGCTCGGAGCCCAGGACGAACAGGCGGACCATCTTCGGCGACAGACGCCAGGAGAACGGCTTGGGGCCGTCGTCCACCGATTCCAGCCAGTCCAGCTCCTCGGCGTACTTGATCTCGGCGGGAGCGCGCAGCAGGTCGGACATGTCGGGCCTTTCGGGGATCGGGAGGGAGCCGGGCGGAAAGCGCGTACTCAGGTGAGGAAGTTCTTCAGCTCGTGGACGAGCTTGCGTATGTGGCCGGAGAGGACCGGCGTACCGAGGTCCTTGAAGCGTTCGCGGAACCACGGGTTGACGCTGCCGCGCCCCGAGCTGGTCACCGAGCCCACCGGGATGAACTTGACGCCCGACCGGTGGAGGGCGGCCATGGACTCGAAGAGCGGCTCGCACCGCCATTCGTAGAAGTCGGAGATCCACACCACGACGGTGTTGCGGGGCTCCGCGATCTTCGGCTGGGCCAGTGCCATGGCGACCGTGCCGTCGGTGCCGCCGCCGAGCTGGGTGCGCAGCAGCGTCTCGAAGGGGTCGTGCACCCACGGGGTGAGGTCGAGGGCCTTGGTGTCGTACGCGACGAGGTGGACGTCGACCTTGGGGAGCCCGGCGAAGATGGAGGCCAGGATGGTGCAGTTGACCATCGAGTCGACCATGGAGCCCGACTGGTCGACCACCACGATCAGCCGCTGGGGCGTCGTCTTCCGCGTGGTGTGGCGGTAGTAGAGGCGGTCGACGTAGAGCCGCTCCTCCTCGGGGCTCCAGTTGGTGAGGTTCTTCCAGATCGTGCGGTCGATGTCGAGGTTGCGGAAGACCCGCTTCGGCGGGACCGAGCGGTCCAGCGGCCCGACGGTCGCCTTCTCCACCTGGGTACGCAGCACCTCGGCGACCTCGTCCACGAACCGCCGGATCAGCGCCTTGGCGTTGGCCAGGGCAACACCGTCCAGGTTGTTCTTGTCGCGCAGCAACTGCTCGATCAGCGACATGCTCGGGGTGAGCCGCGCGGCGAGCTTCGGGTCGGCGAGCACCTCCCGCAAGCGCATCCGCCGCACCAGGCCGGCTTCGAGGGCGCCGAGTTCGGGGCCGATCGCCGGGATCAGCCGGCTGAGGTCGGGGGACGTACCGCCGCCCAGAGCGGCTGTTCGGCCAGCAGGTCGTCCATGCGGGAGTCGTTGCGCAG
>NZ_JBSFVR010000468.1:0-4996 GCF_053592415.1 Streptomyces sp. NPDC002690
CAACCGGCCACGCCGGGAGCGAACACGCCGGGAGCGAACACGCCCGGTGCCGCTATTCGGTCCCGTGCAGCGGGAACCCCGCGATTCCGCGCCAGTGTTGCCCGCACCCGAGCCGATGAGCGAGGCGGAGGTGAGCGCATGGGTGCGTATGCGCTCGAACCCCTCGTTCACCCCGTCCTCGACGGTCAGCGGCCACCAGTTGCGCGCCGGGCCGGTGATCAGCAGGCCGAATCCCGTCAACAGTCCGGCCTGGCAGACCGTCAGTGCACCGATCCGTACGGCCGCGCGACCGATACCGCTGGTCAGGGCGGGAGAGCGGCCCGGGCGTGAGACGCCCGGGTGCTGCTCGTCGTCGACTCCGGCCCGTCTCGCCGGCAGGGCAGTCGGCATGGAACCCCCACGTGTCCGCGCTCGTGTTCTCGTGTCCGGGCGGCGAATGCGGCCCGGCGATCGGCGTATGCCCGCGAAACCGGGCGACAGGCATCGGCGGGCCCGGCGGAGGCGTACCGGGCGGGTTCGAGCCGGACCGGGGGCCTACTGTGGGGGGATGACCGACGACGCCAGGCCTTTGGCCGTATTCGACCTGGACGGCACGCTCTCGGACAGCGCCCACCGCCAGCACTTCCTCGAAGGCCCCGGCCGGGACTGGCCCGCGTTCTTCGCCGCCGCTGTCGACGACCCGCCGCTCGCCGAGGGCATCAGCCTCGCGGTGCGGAGCACCGACGAGTGCGAGGTCGTGTACCTGACGGGACGGCCGGAACGCTGCCGCCGGGACACCCTCGACTGGATCTCCCGGCACGGGCTCCCCGAGGGGCCGCTGCACATGCGGCGCGACGACGACCGCCGGCCCGCCCGCCGCACCAAGCTGGAGGTGCTGAAACGGCTGGGCCGGGCGCGCGAGATCCGGATGCTCGTGGACGACGACGAACTGGTCTGCGACGACGCCGAGGCGGCCGGCTTCACCGTGGTGCGGGCCCGCTGGGCCGACACGTCGCAGGCGCTGAAGGACGCGCAGGAGCGTCAGGGGCGTACCTGAGGGAACGCCGGGTGACGAGGGCCGCCGAGAGGAGAGCCTCGTCCCGCGCGGTCTCCGCGTCGCGGCTGGAGTCGCACACCGGGATGCGGGTGCGTCGTTCGATCAGGGCGGTCACCGCCGGTCGCGCGGGCAGCGCCGCTCTGCCCATCCGGGCGAGCGCGGCCAGGTACTCCTCACCCCACGCGTAGTCGTCCAGCAGCGGTGTCATGAGGTCCAGCAGCCGGGGCGCGGCCGAAGGCCCCGCGTGACGCAGCCACAACGGCGCACAGGCCGCCTGCATGCGCCCGGGCCGCCGGAACGTGAGGTTGTGGAGCTGGGCCGCCTGCCGGAAGGAGAGCGGACCGGCGTCCAGCAGGGCGCCGAAGACCTCCCGGGCGGCGCTGAGCCGGCTCACCCCCACCGGGAGCGCCGCGAGTGCCTCGGCGGCCGATTCGGGGCTGTACGCCTTCCGGTCGCGACGCCGCGACCGCGGGGGAGGCGGGAACCCTCGCGCGGACAGCAGGGCGCCGTGCGTACGCCGGGCCGCCTCCGAGAGGGACGCGGTGGCCAGGGCTCGCGAGACCGCCGGGGAGGGGGGTTCCCCGCAGTGACGGACCAGGGACGGGACCAGTTCGACCGGCGCCGATGTCCCGGGTCGCCGGATCGGCCAGCAGGTGTTCGGCGAGGACGTACGCGTGGCGCTCGCGTCCCCGTTCCTCCAGTGCCGCGCCCCAGAGCGTGCCGAGGTCCGGCAGTTCGGGGGCGGCCTCCCGTACGTCCGCGGCCAGAGCGGCGTCCAGGGCCGGCCATTCCTCCTCGGGGGCTCTCCGCAAGGCCCCCAAGCCGGCCAGGAAGCGGGCGGACGGCCGGGCCGCTCCGTCGGGCCACCTCATCGGACGGGGCGGTGGCCGCCCTTTCGCGCGGGAAAAGATGTCATGGACCGGATCATCGCAGACGGCGGACCGGACCGGGGAGCGAAGTCCGGGGGCGCGTTCCGTCGGACAAGCATGGGTGGCCGCTGGGCCGCCGAGGGCATCGTGGTTGCCGACGGGAGCGGGACGCGACGCGTGGCGAGTCGCGTGCGGGAGGGGCGGATCGAGGGTCGGGCCAGGTCAGGAGGGACCGTCGAGGCGGAATCCGACCTTGAGCGTCACCTGGTAGTGGCCGATACGGCCGTCCTCGATGTGTCCGCGCGCTTCCTTGATCTCGAACCAGTCGAGATTGTGCAACGTTTCCGACGCCCGGGCGATGCCGTTGCGGATCGCCGCGTCGATGCCCTCCTCGGAGGTTCCTACGATCTCGGTGACCCGATAGGTGTGATTGGACATCGTATGTCTCCCTTCGTGTCTCCACCGTGCCTCACTCCCGGACGGTGCGCGAGGGAACAACCAGGCGCGCCCGGGCGACGGGCGGGCCTTGACCTGCTCAATGGTCCATACCAAAATCCAGCCACACACCCGTGCGAGCACCGCCCGCGTCCCCCCACACCGGGTCATTTTTCCGTCGTGCTGTTTCGCAGAAGGTGACGCTCGTGAAGAACCGGATTCTTGCCGGAGCCATCGCACTCGTCTCGTCCGTCGCCCTCGGAGGATGCGGCTATCTGTCCCCGTCCGCCGCAGGGGACGAGACCGTGACGGTCTGGCTGATGAAGGGCAGCGCCTCGACCGAGTTCCTGGACAAGTTCACCACGGCGTACGAGGCGGAACACACCTCTGTCCAACTGGAATTCAAGTTCCAGGAGTGGGGCGGGATCGGCCCCAAGGTGCTGTCCGCCCTCAAGGGTGGTGACTCCCCGGACGTCATCGAGGTCGGCAACACGCAGGTGGCCCAGTACGCGGAGAGCGGCGGTCTGCGTGATCTCACCCTGGAGTCCATGCGTGACCTCGGCAGCGAGGACTGGCTGCCGGGCCTCGCCGAACCGGGCAGCATCAACGGAGTGCAGTACGGCATCCCCTGGTACGCGGCCAACCGGGTGGTCATCTACAACAAGGACCTCTTCGCGCAGGCGGGGATCGACACCCCGCCGAAGAACCGCGAGCAGTGGATCGCCGACACCGAACTCCTGGACGCCGACGGGAACCAGGGCATCTACCTCGCGGGACAGAACTGGTACGTCCTCGCCGGGTTCATCTGGGACGAGGGCGGCGAACTCGCCGAAGGAGACGACGGGGACTGGGTCGGCGCCCTGGACACTCCCGAGGCACTCAGGGGCATGGAGTTCTACAAGAAGCTCCAGGCACTCGGAGCCGGCCCGAAGAACGCCGACGAGGAGAACCCGCCGCAGACCGACGTGTTCGCCCGAGGCGACGTCGCCCAGATCATCTCCACCCCGGGCTCCGCCGCCCTCATCGAGCAGGCCAACCCCGAACTCAAGGGAAAACTCGGCTACTTCCCGATACCCGGCAAGACCACGAAGAAGCCCGGCGCCGTGTTCACCGGCGGCTCCGACCTGATCGTCCCGGAGAAGGCGGCCCACCGCAGCGCCGGCATCGACGTGATCAAGGCGCTGGCGGGCGAGAAGTGGCAGCGGGAACTCGCCCTGGCCATGAGCTACGTCCCGAACAAGCCGAAGCTCGCGAGCGCCATCGGAAGCCAGGAAGGCACCGCCGCGATGGCGAAGGGGGCGGCGCAGGGTCGGGCCACTCCCAACTCCGCGCAGTGGGCGGAGGTAGAGGAAACGAACCCGATCAAGCCGTACATGACCGCGGTGCTGGAAGGACAGGACCCTCAGAAGGCGGCGAAGTCGGCTTCTGAGCGCATCAGTTCCCTCCTGGCGGGCAGCTGACGGACGCACCCCCGCGGCGGGGGCGGAGGGGGCGGGCGGGGTGCGGGGGAAAGGTGGAAACGGTCCGCACCCCGGGATTCAGCCGTCGCACATCCCGACTCTCCATGGCGGTCACGTCGAATCCAGCCGGCCACGGAAGAAGTAGGGGGCCGGACCTTCGCCACCGCGCGACGGTCCGACGGCCGCCCTTGCTGATCCGTCCCCGGAGACTGCCATGACCGCGCTGCCCATCGCTCCACCGGTACGCCCCGTCTCTGCCGTGCCGGCCCCCGACCGGCCCGCCGCCCTCTCGGGCCAGTCGCAGCCCCCCGCCCCGTCGCAGCACGCCTACCACCTCTCGCTCGCCACCTGCCCCGAAGACGTACGTGCCGCCCAGCGCCTGCGGCACCAGGTGTTCGCCGGAGAGCTCGGCGCCCGGCTCGACGGGCCCGGACCCGGCCTCGACGGCGACGAGTTCGACGCCTTCTGCGACCACCTGCTGGTGAGGGAGACCGCCACCGGCGACGTCGTCGCCACCTACCGGGTGCTGCCTCCCGAGCGCGCCCGCGCGGCCGGCCGCCTCTACTCGGAGAACGAGTTCGACCTCACCCGGCTCGCCCCCTTGCGCGACGACCTCGTCGAAGTGGGCCGCTCCTGCGTCCACCCCGCCCATCGCGACGGAGCCGTCATCGCCCTCATCTGGGCCGGCCTCGCCCGCTACATGGAGCGCACCGGCCACAACTGGCTGGCCGGCTGCTGCTCGCTCCCCCTGGGCGACGGCGGCATCCAGGCGGCCCGCAGCTGGGAGACCGTACGCGCCAAGCACCTCGCCCCCGAGGAGTACTGGGTCACCCCGCACCGCCTCTGGTCGGGCACCGCCGGGGATCCGGGCCCGCGGCCGGCCGCCGGCGCCCGCGCCGATCTGCCGCCGCTGCTCCGCGGCTACCTCCGCCTCGGGGCCTGGGTGTGCGGATCGCCCGCCTACGACCCGGACTTCGACTGCGCCGACCTCTATATACTCCTCTCCATGCGCCGCACCGACCCCCGCTACCTGCGGCACTTCCTCTCCATGACCCCGCCGCGATGAACGCCTGGTTCCCCGTCTCCCCGTGCACACCGCAGGCCTGCGCCGGCCACCACGGAGCGGTGCGTCCCGTGCTGCCCGCGGTGGCGCGGCTGGTGGCGGGCTGCCTGCTCGCGGTGGGCGGCGCCGCGTG
>NZ_JBSFVR010000469.1:0-4975 GCF_053592415.1 Streptomyces sp. NPDC002690
CCCTCGCCGACCTCTACCCCGAGGTCCTGCGGCTCTCCGGGCAGAGCCCCGCCGAGGGAGCGCCCGTCGCGAGAGCCCGGGGTTTCCTGGCGATGGAAGTGCGCTACCAGTCCTCCCTCGGCGTGTCGAATGATCGCCCCCGCCCTGTCCCCTGTGGGCACACCCCGTCGATGACGAGCGTCAGGAGGCGCCTCGGTCTCGGCGGCGCCGTCGCTGTCAAGTTCGGTGGCCGGCGCGATGGCTCCAACGAGTTTGAGCAGCTGGGTGATGGTGACGTCGGAGCGCACGGCGTGCGCGTGGTGAGCGCGCGTGAGTAGTTCGCTGCCAGCGTTCACGATCATCGTGTGGCAGGTGTCCCCGAACGTCGGATCGCCGGCGTCGGCGCCGGGCATCAGGGGTGCCCCCAGGCCCTTGTTGGTGACGGCGTGTGCGCCGACCACCTCCTCACCACCACACCCCACACCCCGCCCACGCGGCAGTGGCAGGAGCTCGCAGCACACCTCCTGCCGTGAACGGCGCGGTCTTTGCACCGAGCAGGAGAGGAGATGCCTTGCCTGCCGTGCCGTCATCCGCGCGTGGGGGTCTCCGGCTCAGGGCCGGGTCGGTGACCCCCACGCCGGGCATGTTCCACCGGGGCGGAGCGTGCCCGGCGTGGGCGTGGAGCCGTTACTCGGCCAGGAAGGCGAGCAGGGCGTCGGTGACCTCCTCGGCGTGGGTCCACAGCAGGCCGTGCGGCGCGCCGTCGAGGACGACGTAATCGGCCTTCGGGAGCGCCTGGTGGAAGAGGTCGCCGGTGGACTCGATGGGCAGGATGCGGTCGGCGGTGCCGTGCAGGATCAGCGCGGGTACGTCGATCTTGGCGATGTCGGCGCGGAAGTCGGTCGTCCACGTCGCGACGCAGGCCAGGGAGGCGAACCAGGACGCTCCGGCGGCGACGTCCCAGCTGCGCCGGACGGCTTCCTCGCTGATGCGGCTGCCGAGGTTCTCGTCGAGGTTGTAGAAGTCCTTGCAGAACTCGGTGAAGTAGGCGTACCGGTCGGCGGTGACGGCCTGTGCGATGCCCTCGAAGACAGCGCCGTCGACGCCGCCGGGGTTGTCTTCGGTCTTGAGCAGGTACGGCTCCAGGGAGGCCAGGAAGGCCGCCTTGGCGATGCGGGCGGAGCCGTACGTGCCGAGGTAACGGCCGACCTCGCCGGTGCCCATGGAGAACCCCACGAGTACGGCGTCCTGGACGTCCAGGGTCTCCAGGACGGTGTGGAGGTCGGCCGCGAAGGTGTCGTAGTCGTAGCCGATGGCCGGCTGGCTCGAACGGCCGAATCCCCGGCGGTCGTAGGTGATGACCCGGTGGCCGGCTTCGAGCAGCGCGGCGGCCTGCTTCTCCCAGGAGTGACCGTCGAGCGGGTAGCCGTGGATCAGGACGACCGGCTGCCCCGTCCCGTGGTCCTCGTAGTACAGCTCGATGTCGGTGGAGTTCTCCTGGCCAACGGTGATGTAGGACATGTCAGTCGATTCCTTCTGGTCGGTGAAAGTCATTCGCGGAACGAAGCGGCGGAACTGATGCGCCGGTGGGACTGATGGGCCGGTGGGACTGGCGGGCCGGTGGGACTGGCGGGCCGGTGGGACTGGCGGGACGGTGGGACTGGCGGGACGATCAGTGGACGGTCCGGGCCGCCGCCTCGACCACACGGACCACGGCTTCCGGATGCGAGACGGACACCGCGTGCGAGGCGTCGATCTCCGAGGTACTGGCACGGGCCCGGGCGGACATGAAGCGCGGGGCGGCCACCGGGATGTTGCGGTCCTCCGTGGTGACCAGCGACCAGGAGGGGATGGTCTTCCAGGCGGCCAGGGTGGACTTCTCCTCCAGCGCGGCGGCGGCGACCGGGCGCTGACCAGTGGCCATGAGCCGCGCCTTGTCGGCGGGGACGTCCGCGGCGAACTGCTGACGGAACCTGTCCGGGGCGACGTACACATCCGCTCTCGAAGTTCCGTCCGGGAGAGCGTAGTCGACCGACTCGGTGGCCTGGCCGAGGGTGCTTCCGGGGAACTTGTCCGTCAGCCCGATCGAGCTCTCGCCGATGTCGGGCAGGAACGCCGCGATGTGAACGAGCGCCTTGACCTTGCCCCCAGTCCCGCGGCGGCCTGGCTGATGACGGTCCCGCCGCAGGAATGGCCGACCAGGACCACGGGCCCGTCGATGTTCCCGACGACGCTGCGCAGATGGGCCGCGTCGGTCGCGGGACCACGCAGCGGGTTGGCAGCGGCGACCACCGGGTAGCCGGCACGTTCGAGCAGCTGGACGACCCCGTCCCAGCTCGCGGCGTCGGCGAAGGCGCCGTGTTCCGGCACGATCGTCGGCCGGGCCGCCTCACGGGGTGCGGCACCAGCCGTGCCGGGCAGGGTGAGGGCGGTGACGGACAGACCGGCGGCGGCGACCGTGCCGAGCATCGCGAGCCTGCGGACTGGACGGGTGGTGCGCATCGTGAAACTCCTCCTGTGCATGGGGTGGCATGGGGGCAACGTGCTCCAGGGCCGTGGTGGCCCGGACCGGACGTCGTCGGACTGAGGGCATGAGCCCGGATGGGACCCTCTTCGGGTCACTCGCGTCCCGGCCCCGTGGGTGGGCTTCTCTGACGTGTCCAGCACACCAGTCGACAAGCCGGAGATCACTGTCGTACGTACCCGTGGGGAGGTACAGCAGCCTGTACCGACGCCGACACAGGAGGCGTGGAGCGGGCACGGACGGACGGTTACCACGGCGACGTTGCCGGGACCGGCCGGAGAGGTGATCGCGGAAGGTGAGGGTGAGCCGATGGCCGTCGGCCGCTTCCTCGATGCCATCGACCCTGCGACCGGAGCCGGGCGCCGGACTCACTCCGCGGAACGAACGTCACGTCCCACCACGGGTGCAGGGTCCGCGGCCCCGGTAGGAGGCAGGGGCACGCGGGGGGCACGGCGCGCCCGCGGGAGCGACCGACGACGCCCCCCGTGACCGGCACGTCGGTGGCCGGCCCGCCGTGACCGGCGCGTCGGTGGCCGGCACCCGACACGAACGTCGGGATTAACTGAAACTTCGTCACCTCTTTGCCGGAAAGCTGCTTTCGGCTCCTACCGTGATCATGAAACGGGGTTCCGGCCGCACCCCCTGCGACCACTCCGACGACCACCACCGCACCCCGGGCTCCGGCCCCGCACACTCCCTCGTACCGGAACGCGCCCCCTCGGCGTGCCCGCTGCGCGCACCGCCCCGCATCAAACTCCTCCGGGCGTACGCCCCCGGCCGTACGCCTCGCCTTCATCGTCCGCAGCTGTGCGCCACCACGATCCTCGACGGGCCTCAAGTGAAAAGTCATGGTTGGTCAATCCGCCGTAAGTTCACGGCGCTGCTTCTGCTCCCGCTGGTTTCCCTGGCCGCTCTCTGTGCCTACGCGGCCTACCTGTCCCTGGGGAACGCCCTGACCCTGGCGCACGTGGACACCATCGGCAACCACCTCGCCGCGCCACTCGGCCGTGCCGTCCTCGCCGTCGAGGACGAGCGCCGCGGAGCGATGGTCGAGACCGTCGCTCCGGGCAGCGATCCGGAGGCACTGGGCCGAGGCCGGGGCATCACCGACCAGGCCGTCGCCGCCTTCCTGAAGGAGGCGCGGGACGAGAACGTCCGCGACGCGGAGAACACGACGGTACGGGCAGGAGTCGACGGAGCCGTCAAGTCCCTGAGCACCCTGTCCGCGATCCGGGACGGAGTGGACGCGCACAAGACGTCGAAGGACGAGGTCCTCGCGTCGTACACCGCCATCACCGGCAGCATCGCCGAGGCGCTGCGGGGCATGACACTCCTGCCCGACCAGGACGCCCAGGACTTCGGGCAGGCGCTCTACACCCAGGTACCCGCCGGCGACATCCTCGCCCAGGAGGACGCGCTGATATCGGCCGCGGCGGCGAGCAAGGAGCACCGGCTGAACCCCGCCGACTACCGGGCGGTCGTCCAGGCCATCGGTGCGCAGCGGCTGCTCAACGCCCAGGCGGTCGGGCAACTGCCCGCGCCCCAGCGCACGCCGTTCATGAGGCTCGCGGCGCCCGGCGGTCCGACGGCCCTTCTCACCGCACTGGAGGAGAAGATCCTCGATGCCGGGCCGAACGCCCGCGAGCTGCCGTTCCCCATCGCGCAGTGGCGGTCCGCCTTCGACACCCAGAAGACCGCGACGAGCACCATCGCCCTGAACGACATCTCCCTGGTCTTCACCCGCACCGGTCCGCCGGCCCGGCGCGCCTTCATCGAACTGATCTCCGCGGGTCTGCTGGGTCTGACGTCGCTGGTGGTCTCGCTCGTCATGTCGGTGCGCATGGCCCGCTCCCTGATCGGCGACATCGGCCGGCTCCGCAACTCCTCGCGCAACCTCACCGAGGACCAGCTCCGGGACGTGGTGGGCAGGCTGCGTCGCGGCGAGACGGTCGACGTGGACGCCGGAATGATCCAACAGGTCTTCGTCAACCGCGAGATGGCGGAGCTCGGAGCCTCGTTCGACGCACTGCAGCGCACCGCCGTGGAACTCGCCCGGGAGGACGTGCGGTTGCACGAGGGCATCAGCCAGCTCTTCGTGAACCTCGCCAGGCGCAGCCAGGTTCTGATTAACCGTCAGCTCGCGATGCTCGACGAGATGGAGCGGCACGAGGAGGATGCCCGGGCGCTGGACCGGCTGTTCGAACTCGACCAGCTGGCCACCCGCATGCGGCGGTACGCCGAGGGACTGCTCATCGTGTCGGGAGCATCGCCGGGACGCTTCTGGCGCCGCCCGGTGCCCGCGGTGGACGTGGTGCGCGGGGGAATCGCGGAGACCGAACAGTACGCCCGTGTCGTGGTCATGCCGGTGCCGACCGTCGGACCCGGCCTACGACGCCGAGGACACCGAAGGGATGGAGCGGTGCACCGGCCGGGGCACCTGGAGCTACGACCGCGGCGAGGGGCCCCGGGGGC
>NZ_JBSFVR010000470.1:0-4973 GCF_053592415.1 Streptomyces sp. NPDC002690
GTCCCAGCGGTGGTAGCTGTCACACGCGTCGAGGCTCGGCTGTCCCGGCGGGCCGCCGCGATCCGGTCCAGGTCCCAGGCCATGGTGCCGACGACGGACCGCCGGTTGCCGCGCACCTGCACGGTGCCGCGCACCAGCAGCAGCCCGCTGTGGAAGACGGTGTGCGCGCACGCCGGGTGGGAGTCCTCGAAGAAGACCAGGTCGACCATGCCCGAGCCGTCCTCCAGGGTGACGAAGATGATGCGCTTGCCGCTGGCGATCGGCGGGGTCTGCGTGGAGGCCCGCACCCCGGCGACCAGCACCCGCTGCCCCTGGCGCACGTCGGCCAGGTGGGCGGCGTCCGTCGCGCCGATCTCCCGCAGCAGCCGGTGGTGGTGGACCATGAGGTGCCGGGACACGTCGATGCCCAGTGTGTTCAGCTCGGCGTCCAGCGCCTCGCGGCCGGTCATCTCCGGCAGACCGCTCGGCTCCGCCGCGCCCGCCGCGCCCGCGTGGAGGGCGAGCTGGCCGTCGCCGGCGGACCGGGTGCGGGACTGCCGGTGCAGTTCGGCGACGTGCAGCAGCAGGTCCCGCCGGGTGAGCCGGCCGTCACCGAGCCCGGCGAACGCGCCGATCTCGACCAGACGTTCGGCCAGGGGCCGGCTGGGGCGGGCCCGCTGCCAGAAGTCCGACAGCGAGTCGTAGGGCGCACCGGCCTCGATCCGGGCGCACTCGTCCTCGGTGATGCCGCGTACGGAGGACAGCGCGAGCCGCACCCCCCACCGTTCGTCGCCGGTCCGCTCCACCACGTACCGGGTACGGGAGCGGTTGACGTCCACGGGCAGCACGGGCACGCCCCGGCGGCGGGCGTCGGCGACGATGACGCGCCTGGGCCACATCCCGGGGTCGTGTTCGAGCAGCCCGGCGAGGAGGAACGCCGGGTGGTGCGCCTTGAGCCAGGCGCTCTGCAGGGCCGGTACGGCGAACGCCACCGCGTGCGCGCGGCAGAACCCGTAGGCGCCGAACGCCTCCACCGTCGCCCACACCTTCGCGCGGACCTCGGGGGAGTACCCCCGGGCCGCCGCGCGGTCGTGGAACCACCTCTTGATGGCGGGCAGCCGCTTCCTGTCCCCAAGCGCACGGCGGCCCACCTCGGCCGTCGCCCGGTCGCAGCCGGTCATCACGGAGAGGGTCTCGATGATCTGCTCGTGCCAGATGGTGACCCCGTAGGTGTCGGCGAGCACCGGTTCGAGGTCGGGGTGGGCGTAGGCGGGGGCCTTTCCGTGCCGCGCGGCGACGTACCGCTCGGGCATGCCTCCGGCGACCGGTCCCGGGCGGAAGAGGCTGATGTCGGCGATGACGTCCTGCGGGTTGCGGGGCTGGAGGCGGGAGAGCAGATCCTGCTGGCCGGGCGATTCGAGCTGGAACAGCCCGATCGTCTCGCTCTGCTGGATGAGCTTGAACGCGAAGACGTCGTCGAGCGGTACCTGCTCCGGGTCGTCCAGGTCGATCCGGTCGCCGGTCGCGCGTTCGATCTCGTGGACGGCGTGGGCCATCGCGGACTGCATCCGTACCCCGAGCACGTCGAGCTTGATGTTGCCCAGCGCCTCCACCTCCTCCTTCGCGGCCATGGCCATGGGGTAGTCGCCCTGCGGGGTGGGCTGCACCGGCAGCCGGTCCAGCAGGCCGGCGTCGCTGATGATCACCCCGCACGGGTGCATGGCCATGCCGTGCACCAGGGAGTCGAGCCCCTCGGCAAGCTCCCACAGCGGGCCGTACCGCTTCGCCCGCGACGCCAGAGCGCGCAGCTCGGGCAGTTCGGCGAGGGCGCTCGTGATGTCGGAAGCCCGCAGGTGCGGGAAGCTCTTGGCGATCCGGTCGACCTCGTCCGGCGCGATGCCGAGCGCGAGGCCGGTGTCCCGCAGCGCCCGGCGGGCCCGGTAGGTCTCGGGCATCGCGGTGACCGCGACCCGCTCCTTGCCGAACCGGGCGAAGATCGCGTCGTAGCACTCCAGCCGCCGCGCCGACTCCACGTCGATGTCGATGTCCGGGAGCGAGGTGCGCCGCTCGCTGAGGAAACGTTCGAACAGCAGCCGGTGCTCCAGCGGGTTGGCGGTGGCGATGTCCAGGGTGTGGCAGACCATCGAGCCCGCCCCGGAACCCCGGGCCGCGACCCGGATGCCCAGCTCGCGGATGTCCGCCACCGCCTGGCCGACGGCGAGGAAGTACGAGTCGTACCCCAGCCTGTTGATCACCCCGAGCTCCCTCTCCAGCCGCTCCCGGGCGTCCGCGTCACGGTCCAGGCCCCGGCGGACCAGCCCCGCCTCGGAACGCTCGCGCAGCAGCCGGGCGGCGCCACCGGCGTCCGGCCCGGCGCCGAACAGGGACGCCTCCGGGAAGTGCCGCCTCCCCAGCCCGAGGTCCGCCCCCGGGTCGAGGACGCACCCGGCGGCCGTCGCGGCGGTGTCCGCCAGCAGACGGCGCGCCCGGCGGTCGTCGAGACCGGCGGACGCGGCGATCGCACGGGCGACGGCGACCATGGCGCCCTCGCCCTTGAGCCACCGCTGTCCGCTGTCCAGCCGGCGCCGGTCGACGGGGCGCAGCAGCCGTGCGGAGTCCAGCACGTCGGCCAGGCGGTGCTGGGCGGGGTCGGCGTAGCGGACCGCGTTGGAGAGCACGGCGGTGACGCCGGTACGGTCGGCCAGCGCCAGCGTACGGGCGGCCAGCCGCAGCGACCCCGGGCCCGTACCGGCCCGCTGGTACGCCACGGTCTCCAGCCTCAGCCCGGTCCCGAAGATCTGTCGCCACGGTGCCAGCAGTTTCACCGCGACGTCCTCGCGGCCCGCCGCCAGCGCCCGTACCGGCTCCGACAGCGGGCCGAGCAGCACGGTCAGACCGGGGCCGCCGTGCTCACGCAGTGCCGTCCACGGCACCACGGGCGCGACACCGGACACCGCGTCCGCGTGCGCCGCCGAGGTGATGCGGCAGAGCCGCGCCCAGCCCGCCCGGTCCTGGGCGAGCAGTACGACGCGCAGCGGCGGTTCGACGACATGGGAGCCCCCGCGCGCAGGGGTGAGCGGACGCTCGGCCGGAGGCGGCGGGGCGAGGGCCTCCACCGCCAGGTCGATGCCGAAGACCGGTCGTACTCCTTCCCGGGCGCAGGCCTGCGCGAATCGAACAGCGCCGGTCACGGTGGACCGGTCGGTGAGCGCGAGATCCGGGATGCCGAGTTCGGCCGCCCGCCGGGCGAGGAGCTCGGGGTGGGCGGCGCCGTAGCGGGCGGAGTAACCGGACGCGACGTGCAGATGGGCGAAGCCCGCCATGCCGCACCTCCATTCCGCCACCCCATTTCCTACCTTTGCCCGATACGTTCCTCGTACGTTCGTTCGATTACTTTAACTCCCTCATCCCCGGTCGGCGAGCGGGTAAGGGGCTGGTCGGTGCGGAAGTAATCGAACAAAGGGCGGTGTGGTGAACTGCCGGGTCGTCACCCCCGTCACGCGGCGCGGGACTTGGCTCCGAGGGGCCTCTTCGGGGCTCGCCCGCGTCTTCCCGCATGACCTTCGCCACCCGGTGCGGGCGGTGTCCGACCCGGGTGTCCGCTCGTCCGGGGAGCGCGACCCGGGGTCGTTGCCGTGTTGACGGGCGGCGCGTGCGGTCGGAGTGGTGCGCCACCGCGGGTGGGTGTGGAGGGGTGACGTGTCTGCGGCCCCCGGGGGTGGTCGTGGGCGTGCCGCAGTGCCGTCATGTCGCCGCGCCGCCGCTTCACGGTCACCGCCGGACGTCGTGTCGTCACTTCACGGTGCCGTCACTTCGCGGTGCGGTCGCGTCGCCGAAAGTGACCATGGCGAGTCGTCGGGGGTGTGTCGCGGACCGATGTCGGTGGCGGAGCAGTTTTTACCGACGCGTAACTTCCCCCGCGAATCTACTCGCGCGTAATTTGACATGAGCACATAAAGCTTGTGGTCCGGGCCACAGGGCGAACCCCCCACATCGCAACTCCCTGAGCCGCAAGGAGACCCCACGATGCTGCCCTGGACCCGTACACCGAGATCCCCGCGTGCGCGGAGGACCCTCGCCGCGCTGCTCCTCGCCGTCGCCGCCCTCGCCGGCCCCTCGGCGGCTGCCGCCTCGGCGGCGCCCTCCGCAGGGGAGGCCGCCGCCACCACGAGCGGCTGGAACGACTACTCCTGCAAGCCCTCCGCCGCCCACCCGCGCCCCGTGATCCTCGTCCACGGAACCTTCGGGAACTCCGTCGACAACTGGATCGTCCTCGCCCCCTACCTGGTGGCCCGGGGCTACTGCGTCTTCTCGCTCGACTACGGGCAGCTCCCCGGCGTGCCGGTCTTCAACGGCCTCGGCCCGATCGACGAATCGGCCGCCCAGCTCAGCACGTTCGTCGACAAGGTGCTCGCCGCCACCGGCAAGTCGAAGGCCGACCTCGTGGGCCACTCGCAGGGCGGCATGATGCCGAACTACTACCTGAAGTTCCTCGGCGGCGCCGCCAAGGTGAACGCGCTCGTCGCCCTCGCCCCCGACAACCACGGCACCACCCTCCTCGGGCTGACCGCGCTGCTGCCCTACTTCCCCGGCGCGGAGGCCCTGCTGAACTCCGCCACCCCCGGCCTCGCCGACCAGGTGGCCGGATCACCGTTCGTCACCAAGCTCAACTCCGTACCCGACACCGTGCCCGGGGTGAAGTACACCGTCATCTCCACCCGGTACGACGAGGTCGTCACCCCCTACCGCACCCAGTACCTGAGCGGCGCGAACGTACGCAACGTCCTGCTCCAGGACCTGTGCGCGGTCGATCTCTCCGAGCACGTCCTCATCGGCACCACCGACAAGATCGCCTTCCACGAGGTGGCCAACGCGCTCGACCCGGCGCACGCTTCCACGACGGACTGCACCTCCGTCCTCAGCTGAACGACGTCCTGCTGTTCTCCTCCGGGGCAGTCTGCGGCGGTGTCGTGCGGAGTGAAGAGTGCTGCGGG
>NZ_JBSFVR010000471.1:0-4943 GCF_053592415.1 Streptomyces sp. NPDC002690
CCGGCCCGCGCCCGAGGCCGCCGAACCGGCCGCCGGGGTGGTCGCACCCGTCCCCGTACCCGCGCAGCTGCGGGCGGAGATCGACGAGGCGTACGAGCACTCCGACGCCCTGCTCGACGAGGAACGGTTCGTCCAGGCCGCCGAGGTGCTCGGCGAGATCGTCGGACCCGCCGCCCGCGCGCTCGGCGGGGAGAGCCGCAAGGTGCTGGAGCTGCGGACCCGCCGCGCCGCGATCCAACTGCTCGGCGGGGACTACCGGACGGCGCTGCCCGAGTTCGACGCGCTGGCGGACGCCTACGCACGCACCGACGGCCCCACCGGTGAACACGCGCGCGCCTGCCGCGCCCAGGCGGCGCGGTGCCGGGCCGAACTCGGTCAGGTCACCGACGCGCTCTTCGCGCTGCGCGGTCTGCTCGACGTCGTACGGGCCGTCGACGGCGATCTCAGCGAGGAAGCGGTCGAACTCCGCCGCGACATCGGGATGCTGCTGCTCGCGCAGGGGCAGGCGGCGGACGCCTACCGGATTCTCCGGCCCCTGCACGACGACCTCTGTCTGGTCTTCGGGCCCACGGACGAGATGACCCAGGAGGTCGGTGAGGCGCTGGCCCTGATCGGCCTCGATCTCGACGGCCCGGCCGACTGACCCCGTCACCCCGCTCATTCCACCCCCTCGGAGAGTCCGTCCCATGCCCCACCTCGCGTTCGACGTCGGTTTCTGCGCCCAGCTCGGCAAACTCCAGAGCGGTGTCAAACAGGGGGTGTTCGACGCCTGGGAGAAGTTCGAGCGCCTCACCCTGGACCAGTTGTTCAAGGACCCGGGACTGAAGCTGGAGAGCCTGAAGCGCGCCCGGGACCCGCACATCCGGACCATCCGGATCGACCAGGGGACCCGGGGCGTCGTCCTCGCGCCCGACAAGGGCGACACCTACGTGCTGCTGCGCGTGATGCCGCACGACAAGGCGATCGACTGGGCCGTCCAGCAGAAGGCCAGCATCAACACCGTGACCCGGGCGGTCGAGATCCGTGACATCGCGATGCTCGACGAGCTGACCCCCGCCTACGAGCGCATCGCGCCCGCCCCCGACCAGCGGCTGTTCGCCAAGGTGTCCGACGGGGACCTCGCGGCGCTCGGCATCGACGAGGCCACCCTGCGCCAGGCCCGCGCTCTCACCACCCTCGAACAACTGGAGGTCTTCGCGCCGTACTTCCCCCAGGACCAGCGCGAAGTCCTCGAATACCTCGCCGCCGGCTTCACCGTCGAAGAGGTGTGGCGGGACGTGGTGTCCCTCAGCTTCTCCACCGCCCCCTCCGACACCGAACCCGTGGACACCGCGGACTTCGCGACCGCCATCCGCCGCACCACGACCCGTATCGCCCTGGTCACCGCGTCCGAGGAACTCCGCGACATCCTCGACAAACCGTTCACCGCGTGGCGGGTCTTCCTCCACCCCTCCCAGCACAAGGTCGCCTACCGGGCCAGCTACTCGGGACCGGCGCAGGTGACCGGAGGACCGGGCACCGGCAAGACCGTCGTCGCGCTCCACCGGGTACGCCACCTCCTGGGGTTCCTTCGCGACGGCGAGCGCATACTGCTCACCACGTACACCAACGCGCTCGTCGACGCGCTGCGCAGCGGGCTCGCCACCCTCGTCGAGGACGCGCACCTGCGTGACCGGGTGGACATCACCACCGTGGACGCGCTGGCCAGCCGGATCGTCGCCACTTCACGCCGGCCCCTGATGGGCGGCGAGGAGCAGGAACGCTGGGAGAGGGCCGCGAGCACGACGGGCTTCACCGGCACCGTCCAGTTCCTCGCGCAGGAGTACAAACACGTCGTCCTCGCGCAGAACCTGCGCACGTGGGAGGAGTACGAAGCCGCCGAGCGGCCCGGCCGGGGGAGCAGGCTCCCCGTCGCCCAGCGCGCGGTCGTGTGGCGTACCGTCCAGGCGTTCTCCGAAGGGCTCGCCGCCGACGGACTCCGTACCTACCTGGGCACGTGCGTGGAAGCGGCCGGCATCCTGGAAACGCAAGTCCCCCCGTACCGGCACATCGTCGTGGACGAGGCGCAGGACCTGCACCCGGCACAGTGGCGGCTGCTGCGCGCCGCCGCCCCGAGGCGCCCCGACGACCTGTTCATCGCCGGCGACCCCCATCAGCGGATCTACGACGCGAAGGTGTCGCTGAAGGCGCTCGGCATCAAGGTCGCCGGTCGCTCGACGAAGATGCGGAAGAACTACCGCAGCACCCACGAGATCCTCAGCTGGTCCACCGCGCTGCTGGTCGGCCGTCCCTTCGCGCAACTGGAGGACGACGACCGCAACGAGACGCTCCTGGGGTACCGCTCGGCCCTCCACGGCAGCGGCCCGGCCCTCCACGGGGCCGCTTCGGAGGACGAGGAGCTGGACGCCCTCGTGGCGCGGATCGGCGCCTGGACCGAGGCCGGGGTGAGCCCTTCGGACATCGGCGTCAGCGCTCGTTTCAACAAGACCTGCGCCAAGGCGATCGACCGGCTGACGGCCGCGGGCATCCCCGCGGCGCGGCTGCGGTCGGCGGGCTCCGAGGAGACACCCGCCGTCCGCGTCGGAACCATGCACTCCTTCAAGGGACTGGAGTTCCGGTGCGTGGCCGTCATCGGCGTGCACGAGGGAGCACTGCCCTACCCGGGCGCCGTGACACCGGCCGATGCGGACGCCCTCCAGCACGAGGCGGATCTGACGGCGGAACGCTGCCTGCTCTTCGTGGCCTGCACCAGGGCCCGCGACGGTCTCCACGTGTCCTGGACCGGTGCGCCGAGCCCGTTCCTGGTCGAAGCCGGAGCGGTCTGACGGTCTGACGGTCCGGCCGTCTGACGGTCTGACGGTCTGGGGCCTGCGGGGCCTGCGGAGTGAAGGCCCGAGGACCTGGCGACGTGATGGCCGCAGACGGCCGTCGGCCCGCCCCCTCCGCAAGAGCGGGAGGGAGCGGGCCGACGGCCGTGCGATTCCGGCCGGGGCGTGCGGCCGGTGCGGGGAACCGGGTGTCAGTGACCCAGGACGATGCGGTGGATCAGGTCCTTGCCGTCCGTGCCCGAGCCGGACTTGTCCACGACGTACGCGACACCGTCGGCGACCGTGACGTGGTTCGGGTTGGCGCCCGTGGCGAGGGTCTCGACGACGGCGCCCTTCTTCGGGTCGACGACCGTCACGTTGGCGTCGGTACGGTTGACGACCACCAGGCGGCCCGACTTCTTGTCGGTGGCGACGGCCAGCGGACCGTTGCCGGTGGTGACGGTCGACGTGACGGCGCCCTTCTTCAGGTCGATGACCGAGAGGGTTCCGGCGGTCTGGTTCGCGGTGTACGCGGTCTTGCCGTTGGCGGACAGGGCGACCGAGATCGCGCCGTCTCCGGCGGGGATGAAGCGCGGCGCCTTGTGCGGGGCGACCTCGATGAGGCGGTCGTTGTTCAGGTCGGCGGTGTAGACCGTGCCGGTCTTCTCGTTCAGCGTGAGGCCGGTCGGGCTGGAGCCCTCGATGGTGACCCGGCCCTTCTCCTTGAGGGTCTTGGAGTCGAACGCGACCAGGCTCGCACCGGCGAAGCTGCTCGCCCACACCGTGTCGTGCTTCTCGTCCACGACGATGTCACGGCCGTGTGCGACGTCGGGCAGGGTGGCGAGGTGCGCGCCGGTCTTCTGGCTGTAGACCGAGACGGTGTTGTTGCGGGTGTTGGTCGTCCACACGGTGTTGTGCTCGTCGTCCACCGCGACGCCGTAGACGGCCTCGACCGCGCCGGTCGCCGCGTCCGTGACCGGCGGCACGATGGTCTTCTCGACCTTCAGGGTGCGCGGGTTCACCTTCAGCAGGCTGGAGTTGGTGACCGGCGGGCGGCCCACGGCGGTGGTCGCCCACAGCACGTGATTCCGCTCGGAGTACGAGGACTGGTACAGGCCCGTCGCCAGCGAGGCGGACGTGATGGTGGAGGCGGATCCGCCCTTGTGTCCCGTGGCACTGGCGGTCGCCGTGCCGGCCAGGGCCAGCGAACCGCCGACGGCGAGGACGATGGCGGTGCTGATGGAGCGGCGGGTTACAGACGTCATGCTGCGTCAATCTCCTTGACTGGTGCGCCTCTTGTGGCGAGGCGTTGATCACTAGGTTAGCTTAGCCTTACCTAAGTTGTGAGGGTTCAGGAGTGGCTTGAGTCACAGTTCGAGGGATGGGTGAACGTTCAAGGTGTCACATGCGTCGCGGGGCGCCGTGCGCGAAGGTGCGCACAACGCCCCGCTACGAAAGGGGAGTTGCTCAAGCGGGCCGGTAGGGTGTCCTCCTGGCCGCGAGCTCGTGGTGTCGATCCGTCAGGCGGAGTGTCCCTGGGCCTGATCCTGCGGCTGCTGAGCCTGTCGCGGGTTGCGGCGGCGCAGGATGAACGTGGTGGCTCCTGCCGCTCCGACGGCACCTCCGACGGCTGCCGCTCCGGCCGCCCAGGCGATCGTCGCGTACGAGACGCCGGTGTCGACGCTCTGGACCGAGGCGGCGTTGACGGCCTCGTCGGTGGTGGTCGCCGCCGCGTCGGAGGACGTGGACGAGGAGGCCGCCGTGGCGTCGGCGGCCACCACGGTGAAGTCGACCTTGAGCGTCGTGGAGGGGTTCGGGGCGAGGAAGCGCAGCCAGTGCGCACCGGGCGTCACCTCGGCCGGAATCTCCACGTCGCCCTCGAACGACCCTTCGGCGTCGATGTCCCACTGCCCGAGGATGGCGTCGTCGTCGAGCTTGATGGTGACCACCTGCGAGGCCGGGAACTCGGTGACCTTGAAATGGAGCTTCCCGCCGGGCTGGACCTCGCTGGCGGTGATCTCCGCCTTCGCCCCGCTCGCGTTGGAGGCCACGGGTCACCGAACTGCGGGACACCCTGGGTCAGCTTCTTGGAGGCCGCCTCGGCGGCCAGGGCCCAACCCTGCTGGACGGCGGGGC
>NZ_JBSFVR010000472.1:0-4941 GCF_053592415.1 Streptomyces sp. NPDC002690
CCCGCGTCCGAGGGCGCGGCGGCGCGGGGCGGCGGAGTCGTCGGGCGTCGGCAACGGCACGTGAACAGTCCAGGTGTACGGCGGGCGGCGGACCGGCCGTGTCGTGCTTCGCGCACGGGCCCGGCGTCCGGCGGGGAGCGGGAGCCGGCCGCACGGGGCGGGCGGCAGGGTTTGCGGCCCTGCCGGGCAGGCTACCCGCGGCGGACCGCTCAGCGGCCGCGCAGCCGCCGTACGAGGATGCTCGCGTCGCCGCGGGATTCCAGGTCGGCCAGGACCACGGCGACCGCTTCACGGACGATGCGCCCGCGGTCGACGGCGAGGCCGTGCTCGCCGCGCAGCACCAGCCGGGCGTGTTCGAGGTCCATCAGTTCCTCGGCCGAGACGTAGACCGTGATCTTCTCGTCGTGCCGCTCCCGGCCGCTGGGCCGCCGGTTGGCGCCCCTGCCCTGGCCGGTGCCGCGTCCGCGCTGCTGCTGGGGCGCCCCGGTCTGTTCCTGGGCCGGCGCCCGGCCCTGGGGCCCCGGGCCGGTCCGGGGCACCGTCACGCGCTCGGGACCGCCCGTGCGTCCGTTCGGGTCGACCCCCTCGGCACCGGTCGCGGGGTGTTCCTCGCGCTCTGCCGGCCGCTCCGGTGGGGCGCCGCCCGCCGGGGCGGACGACGTCGCGTCGCCCTCCCCGGCGGGTGCGGGCACCCGTGCCTCGCCGTTCGCCTTGCGCCGCCGCTCCGCCGGGGAGGAGGACTGGAGTCCCATCCCCCCGGTGGTGCGGAACAGTTCGTCGGCACCGGGCAGACTCACTCGGCGTGACACCGGGCGAGCACCTCCCTGGCGAGCTGTCGGTAGGCGGCGGCGCCGACCGAGTTGGAGGCGTACGTGGTGATGGGCTCACCGGCGACCGTGGTCTCCGGGAAGCGCACCGTGCGCCCGATGACCGTGTGGTAGACGTGGTCGTCGAAGGCCTCCACCACGCGGGCGAGCACCTCGCGGCTGTGCACCGTGCGGGAGTCGTACATCGTGGCGAGGATGCCGTCGAGCTCCAGCTCGGGGTTGAGCCGCTCCTGGACCTTCTCGATGGTCTCGGTGAGCAGGGCCACACCGCGCAGTGCGAAGAACTCGCACTCCAGGGGCACGATCACCTTGTGCGCGGCCGTCAGGGCGTTGACGGTGAGCAGGCCGAGCGAGGGCTGACAGTCGATCACGATGTAGTCGTAGTCGGCCATCAGCGGCTTGAGCGCGCGCTGCAGGGTCGACTCGCGGGCCACCTCGCTGACGAGCTGCACCTCGGCGGCGGACAGGTCGATGTTGCTGGGCAGCAGGTCCATGTTGGGGACCGCCGTCTTCAGCAGAACCTCGTCGGCCGCCATGCCCCGCTCCATGAGCAGGTTGTAGACGGTGAGGTCCAGCTCCATCGGGTTGACGCCGAGGCCGACCGAGAGGGCGCCCTGCGGGTCGAAGTCGACGAGCAGGACACGTCGTCCGTACTCGGCGAGCGCGGCACCCAGGTTGATGGTCGAGGTGGTCTTGCCCACCCCGCCCTTCTGGTTGCACATCGCGATGATCTTGGCGGGACCGTGCTCGGTCAGCGGTCCCGGGATCGGGAAGTAGGGCAACGGGCGCCCGGTCGGGCCGATCCGCTCACGGCGCTGTCGCGCCGCGTCGGGGGCGAGTGTGGCCGCGTACTCCGGATCGGGTTCGTACTCGGCGTCGGGGTCGTAGAAGTGCCCCTCGGGCATCTCGGCGAAGTCGGCGAGGTGGGCGGTGTCGCGGCCACTCTCGTTGCCGGCCATGGCGTTCACGTGTAGGCCGTCCATCATCTGGGGGGGCGTCGTCATGTGCTGGTGGGTCGCGAAGGTGCGGACCGCGACGGAGCCGACAGCTTCGAGCCCGTTCGGGCCCTGACCCCGTGCAGGCATCCCTGGTTGACCACCCCCGGGAGTAAATGTCGACTCATTCACAAGTCGTCTTACCTCCTTGGATGTGACCAGGAAACTTATCGATAGGTCAGCGTGGCACCATGCCGACGATGGGCGACTCTATGGCGTGTCACCGGTCCGCAGCAACACAATCTGCCGGACCCGGCCTGATGTGTCGGCAATCGAACACCCTCCTGTCAAGGGTGCGCGGGGAGCAAGGCGCGCTTTTCACGAGGCAGCGAATCGGGTTATTCCGGGCTTTTAGCGCGAGTTGCCCGCGAGCCCTCGACCCCGTTCACGCGTCCGGCCGGACCTTGTCGCGCAAGGCCCGGCCGGACGTACCGGATTGACGGGACGACGGGGGAGAAGAGGCCGGCCGGTCAGCCGACGATCGAACTCAGCTCGACGTGCGGGAGGTCGTGCGCCTCGGCGACCTCGCGGTAAACCACTTGCCCGTCATGGGTGTTGAGGCCTCTGGCCAGGGCCGCGTCACGGCGCAGCGCCTCGACCCATCCCCGGTTCGCCAGCTCGACGATGTACGGGAGCGTGGCATTGGTGAGGGCGTAGGTGGAGGTGTTCGGAACCGCGCCGGGCATGTTCGCGACGCAGTAGAACACCGAATCATGGACCGCGAAGGTCGGTTCGGCGTGCGTGGTCGGGTGCGAGTCCTCGAAGCAGCCGCCCTGATCGATCGCAATGTCGACAAGAACACTTCCCGGCTTCATCTTGGCGACCAGTTCGTTGGTGACCAGCTTCGGGGCCTTCGCACCCGGGACGAGCACCGCGCCGACGACGAGGTCGGCCTCGACGACCGCCTTCTCCAGTTCGAAGGCGTTGGACACCACGGTCCGCACCCGGGTGCCGAAGATCCTGTCGGCCTCGCGCAGCTTGTTGACGTCCTTGTCGAGCAGGGTGACATGGAAACCGAGCCCCACCGCGATCTGCGTGGCGTTCCAGCCGGAGACGCCACCGCCGATGACGACCGCCCTGGCGGCGTGCGTACCGGGGACGCCGCCGGGCAGCACGCCCCGGCCGCCCGCCGAGCGCATCAGGTGGTACGCGCCGACCTGCGGCGCCAGCCGTCCCGCGACCTCGGACATGGGGGCGAGCAGCGGCAGTGCGCGGTTCGCGGTCTCGACGGTCTCGTAGGCGATGGCCGTCGTGCCCGACTCCAGCAGCGCGTCGGTGCACTCGCGGGAGGCCGCGAGGTGGAGGTAGGTGAAGAGGGTCTGCCCCTTGCGCAGGCGGTGGTACTCCTCGGCGACCGGCTCCTTGACCTTGAGCAGCAGGTCGGCGGTGGCCCAGACCTCGTCCGCGGTGGGCAGCACGCGCGCCCCGGCGGCCGCGTACTCCTCGTCGGTGATGGACGAGCCCGCGCCGGCGTTCCGTTCGACGACGACCTCGTGGCCGTGGCGGACCAGCTCGTGCACTCCGGCGGGCGTGATCGCCACCCGGAACTCGTTGTTCTTGACTTCGCGGGGGATGCCGACCTTCACGTCGATCACGGTCCTTGGCTCGGAGGGACGCCCGGGCAGCGGGCGGCCGACCAGGGGCCGGGTGAACGCCGGATTGCACGGACTTGCACAGAAATGCACCTCACCCGTGGGAGCACCACGGAAACATGCGGCAGAGCCAGTCTAATGAAGGACTTCCCGCTGTCTAGCCTTGCAAAGAACTAATTTTCCACCGAAGCGCCAATGTTTTCGTAGGTCGAACCTTCCTCGCCCAGCAGTCTCTCCGCCGTGGCACGGTGCAGCGAGGCCGCCGCGGGGTCGCCGAGCCGGTCCAGGGTGTCGGCCAGCCGCAGCTGGAGCGCCGCCTGGAGCCGCACGTCCTCGGCCTGCCGGGCGAGGTCGACGGCCTCCCGGCAGGTCCGCAGCGAGTCGTGCGGGCGGCCCGCGTACTCCTGGACCCGGGCCGCCTCGCTGAGGGCCCTGGCCTGGGCCGGGAGGTCGCCGAGCCTGCGCAGGCCGGACGCGGCGGCCCGCCAGTTCCGCAGCGCCTCGCCGTACCGCCCGGCGTACGCGTGCACCGCGCCGAGCCGCCCGTACAGCCGGGCCTCGCCCTCCCGGTCGCCCTGTGCGAGCCGCTGCGCGAGCGCCCGGCCGTACCAGTCGGAGGCGCGCGGGTAGTCCCCCAGCTCGGCGTAGGCGCCCCCCACGGACTCCATGGCGCGGCCGGTGGCGTAGAGGTCCCTCGCCTCCCGCCCGGCGTCCAGGGCGGCCCGGTAGCGGGCCAGGGCGGTGCGGGTGCGGCCCGTACCGGCGTCGAGGTCGGCGAGGTTGAGCAGCGCGGCGGCGCGTTCCCGGGGCAGCTCCCGGCGCTCGGCGACATCGAGCACCAGGCCGTGCAGCCCGTACAGCTCGGGCGCGGCGGCCTCCGTCCCCTGGTGCGCGGCGAGCGCCCGCACCAGGGCCGCGATCAGGCGGCGGGCGAGAGTGTCCAGCTCTCCGTCCGCCACCGCCATGCGGGCGGCGGCCACCAGGGAGGGCAGCCTGACGCGCAGCCAGACGGCGGCCTCCTCCGGGCCGGCGAAGCGGAGGGTCTTGGGCAGTCCGGTGAGCCTGCCCCGGGCCTGGGAGCCCTCCGGCTCGGTGACCGCCCGGCAGGAGTGGAGCAGCCGTACGGTGCGCTCCAGCATCCGGGCCCGGGCCAGCTCGATCTCGGCCGGCCGGTCCCGCTCCTCCAGGAGAGCCCTCAGCAGGGGCGCCAGAGCGCCCGGCACCTCGTACTGGGGTTCGGCGGCGCCGTCGGAGCGCAGCAGCCCGAGGCCGGTGAAGTCGTCCAGGGTGCGGCGGGCGGCGGAGACGGAGCAGCCGGCCAGCGCGGAGGCGGTGTGCGCGTCGGCGAGGCCTCCGGGTGCCAGCGCGAGCAGTCGCAGTATCCGGGCGGGGGTCTCCAGCAGGGAGTCGTGCGCCATCCGGAAGGCGCGGACCAGCGGACGGGCACCCACCGCCTGCTCCGTGTCCTGCGGGGTGCGCAGCAGGTGCTGGGTGGCGTCCGCGACGGAGGCGGTCGGGCGGGCGGCG
>NZ_JBSFVR010000473.1:0-4939 GCF_053592415.1 Streptomyces sp. NPDC002690
AGGACGGCGGGCCCTTCCCGTCGCGTCTGCGACACTGGAAGAACCATGCCTAAGCCCGGAGAACTCACCTTTGTCGCGCCCCGCGGAGCCAAGAGATCACCGGAGTTCGCCGCGTACGCCGTCCACAGGTCGCGCCACAGGACACCGGCCGACCAGGCGTCCCACGCCATGTGATGGATCGTCAGGACGAGTACGTGGTCGTCCGGCGCGGCCGCCAGCAGGTCGGCGCGCAGTGGCCCGGTACCGAACAGGTCGAGCCGGTGCCCGGCCGCCTCCGCGACGGCGGCGGCCAGCCCGCCCGGCGTCACCGTGGAGCGGCCGAACCAGGGGTGCGCGGTCGTGGCGGGCGCGAAGCTCTGCCGGATGCCGTCCGGTGTGCGCACCAGCCGCATCCGCAGCGGGTCGTGGCGCTCGACGACGAGGGCCAGCGCGGCCCGGAGGCGGTCCGCGTCCAACGGGCCGCGGATGCGCCAGCTGTGCGTGAGGCGCCAGCGGCGGATCTTGTCCCGGCTGAGGCCCATCCGCTGCTCCAGGGTGAGCGGATGTGCCGTGGCGGGCCCGGCCGGGGCCGGGGCCGCGCTCACAGAAGGACCGGGAGCTCGTGGATGCCGTAGATCCGCATCTCGTGCCGGAAGGGGATCTCGTCCGCGGGGACCGCGGGACGCAGCCCGGGGAAGCGCCGCAGCAGGGTACTCAGCACGACGCGCATCTCCATCCTGGCCAGCAGCATTCCGATGCACAGGTGCGCGCCGTGACCGAAGGCGAGGTGGCGGCGGGCGTCGCGGTGGATGTCGAAGCGGTCCGGGTCGGGGAATTCGCGGGGGTCTCGGTTGGCCACCGAGTGCAGTACCAGGACGCCCTGCCCGGCACGGATGAGCCGGCCGGCGATCTCGACGTCCTCGGTCGCGACCCTGGCGACGCCGCCGGTGATCGACAGGTAGCGCAGCAGCTCGTCCACCGCGCCACCGACGAGCGCCGGGTCGCGGCGCAATTCGTCGAGCTGGCCGGGGTGCTGGAGCAGGGTCAGGACGCCCAGGCCGATCATGTTCACGGTGGTGACGTGCCCGGCGACCAGCAGCAGCCGGGCGATGTCGACCGCGTCCTCGTAGCGGCACTGCCCGGACTGGACCTGGCCGACCACGAACCTGCTGAGCAGGTCGTCGGTGGGGGCGTCCATCTTGGTGCGGACGACCTTCTCCAGGTAGTCGCCCAGGTCGTCGATGGCCTGGTCGATCTGGCGGGAGGTGGACTCCTTGCTGAGCGCGGCGGCGGTGCGCTGCTGGAGGTACTCGTGCTCGTCGTACGGCACGCCCAGCAGGCGGCAGATGACCAGCGACGGCAGCGGCATGGCGAGTGCCTTGACCAGGTCGACGGGCTGCTCGCGGGCGGCGATGCCGTCCAGCAGTTCGTCGGTGAGCCGCTGGACGTCGTCCTGCAGCGCGGTGATGCGGCGGCCGAGGAACTCCGAGGTGAGCATCTGCCGGAAGTGGGTGTGCTCCGGCGGGTCGTCGCGGATCATCCGGCTGAACGCGCGGACCAGCGGGTAGCCGGGGTCGCGCGAGTCGGAGCTGAAGCGGGCGGTGTCGGCGAGGATCGCCCGCGCCTCCTCGTAGCGGGTGACCAGCCACACGTCCTGCCGCTTGCCGACCGTCATCCGGGCGAGCGTCAGCGGCTCCTGGTCCTGCAGGGCGGTGTAGCCGGGCGGTGGGTCGAAGGGGTTGCTTCTCGGCATGGGGAAGGTCACGGTCGGTCGTGTGTCCACGGCGGGCTCTCCGTCCTGTTGTCGGTGCGGTGGCGTCACGACGGGTCGAGAAGGCCGTCGAGGGCGCGCTGGACGTCGATGGCGGCCGAGGTCCGCAGCACCGGTACCAGGGGCAGCAGGCTGTTCATGTCCCCGTCGATCAGGATGCGGCCGCTCAGCACGCCGCCGACCGGGTCGAGCTCGCCGCGCAGCATGGCGAGTTCGACCGGCCAGCGGTAATTGATCACGGCCTGCGGGGCGGGGTGCCGGCCGAGCGCGCTGTCGGCCAGCCGGCCGTCCCGTATGTCGTCGTAGTACTCGACCGTTCCGTCCGGCCCCTCCTCGACCACGTGCTGGACGAGGGCGGTGGCCCCGGGCGCCGCGGGCAGGGCGGAGCCGAGCCGCAGCCGCTCGGCGATCCATTCCGCCGAGAGCAGTCTCATGCCGCTGCGCCTAGGAGAGGGACGTGAGGTTGAAGGACGAGGTGCCGCCGATCCGCTCGCCCGGGGTGAACTCGATGTGCAGGCCGCGGGAGACCCGGGCCTCCCAGTTGTTCGGCTGGTCGACGTCGACCGACAGGCTCTTGGAGCTGATGCGGTAGTCGGGGATGCGCTTGAGCACCTGCTCGACCATGGTGGTCGCCTCCGCCTTGCCGAGGCCGCCGCCGATGCAGAAGTGGATGCCCTGGCCCAGCGCGACGTGCCGGTTCGGCAGGCGGTCCAGCACGATCTCCGCCGGCTCGTCGAAGACCTCGGGGTCGCGGTTGGCGGGGGCGTAGCCGATGGCGACGCGGTCGCCCTCCTTGATGTCCTTGCCGTAGAAGCAGACGTCCTTGGTCGCGGTGCGGGACAGGAAGGGCACCGGGCTGTAGTAGCGCAGGAACTCCTCCATCGCGGCGGGGAGCCGGGAGGGGTCCTCGACGATGGCCGCGCGCCGGTCGGGGTGGGCGCCGAGGTAGGACAGCGCGCCCAGGGCGAGCCGGGCGGTGGTGGCCATGCCGCCGATGACGAAGGTGAAGCAGATCTCCACCAGTTCCATGTCGGTGAACTTGCGGCCCGCGACCTCGGCGGCGAGCAAGTGCGAGACCAGGTCGTCCTTGGGGTCCGCGCGGCGCGCGACGATGGTCTCGGTGGTCCTGCTGAGCAGCCGCGACCAGGCGTCGTTGAGGGTGAAGCGGTCCTCGCCGCGTACGTGCACCGCGTCGGCGAATATCTCGGCGTCCTCGACGGGCAGGCCGAGCAGGTCCAGGGTGGTCATCGCGGGGACCAGTTTGGCGAGGCCGTGGAACAGGTCGGCGCGGCCGGTCTCGATCCACCTGTCGATGCACCAGGTGGTGAACTCCAGGAAGCGGGGGCCCATCTTGCGCACGGCGGTGGGCGAGAAACGGGAGTTGAGCAGCTTGCGGTACTCCTGGTGGAGCGGAGGGTCGATCTCGATCGGCACCGCGCGCACCGGGGTGGCCGGCACCATCACGCCCGAGTACGGGCTCGCCCCGTTGGGCATCTCGTGGCGTGACGCGAAGGTCTCGGGGTCCTTGGCCGCCGCGCAGACGGCCTCGTAGCCGGTCACGAGCCACCGACCGCCCTGGTAGTCCCACCAGGTGACGGGTTCACCACGCTTGTGGAACCTGTCGTACCGCTCGTCCTTGACGAATTCACCGGCCGACATTTCGGTATCGGTCATTGCAGCTGGCCCTCACTCGGTCTATCTGGTCGCGTACGAAACACGACGGGAAGGTAGGGAAAAGCCGTGCCTTGCGGTGACCGGATGACGGGGAATCTCGACCCGCCGCTTCCGTATGCCACAGCTTCCGCAATAGTGGGTATTTCAGTGCCGCAGCAGCGTCGCCGGGGCACACCGGACCCGTGTCAGAACTTCAGTAGATTTACGTGTCGCCGTGGCACTGTCAAGACGTGACGGGCCACCAAGGCCCCTGCGACACGGGGCAGTTCCGACCCCTGGACCTGCACGATCAGATGCCAGAACCCGCCCGGTCCGTGAACCCCAAAGGAATGGCAAAACCTTGGTATTGGAATTCTTATCCCTTCCGCAACCTTATCGGAGGCACCCAAAACGGACACTCGGGATTCGCCAGTGACCACATTCCGTGATCGTTGACAGTTTCCCGGGGGCCGACCTACAGTTGGCCGCGCCTCCCACCGAATGACGATTCTGATTCAGTGCGGGCAGTTTCTTCGCACCAACGGCCATTGGTTGTGTGTCCAATGTTTGGATTGAAGCCATTGACCCTGGGGAGGGGTAGGCGATGAGCACCGCTCGGATGCGTGTTCTCGGTTTCAGCGGACTGGACGGGGCCCGCAGGTTAAAGCGCGACCGGCTTCCCGGGCTCGCGGAGAGCGAGTACGCGATCTTCCAGGGGGCCGACGCGGCGGCCGGCCTGGTCGTCGGCGGCCGGGTGGCCGCGGCGGCGGCCGAAGAGCGGTTCGACGGGCTGAAGCACTCCGAGGCCTTCCCCGCGGCGGCCGCGCACTTCTGCCTGTCGGAGGCCGGCATCGGCCCCGACGACCTCGACCTGGTCGCCCACTGCTTCTCCTACGGGCCCGAGCGCGACTTCTACCTCGGGCAGCAGGGCTACTACGACGACCTCTACCGCGAAGTGCTCGCCCCTGAGGCCAACCGGACCGTCGCGGAGAAGGCGCTCGGCACGGAACTCGGCGGCCGTTTCCTGCCGGTGCCGCACCACCTGGCCCACGCCGCAGGCGCCTACCTCCCCAGCGGATTCGACCGCGCCCTGGTGCTGGTCTCCGACGGGCTGGGCGAGCGCCACTCGGCCACCGTGCTGGCCGCGGGCCCCGACGGCTTCGAGACCGTACGCGAGATCGCCGCGCACGACTCGCTCGGGCTGCTCTACGGCCTCTTCACGCTCTACCTGGGCTTCCGCTTCGGCGACGGCGAGTACAAGGTGATGGGCCTCGCCCCGCACGGCGACGCGAGCCGGTACCGCCGCGTCCTGGACCGCCTGGTGGAGTTCGCCGCGGACGGGACCTACCGCGTCCCGATCCTGCTGGAGAACGTCACCGTCCTCGACAAGGAGACCTACCGGCCGGCGCTCGCCGAACTGGAGCGGCTGCTGGGGCCGCGCAGGCGTTGTTGGAGCGCATCACCCGCCACCTGGACGAACGCCGTCTGATCGGAACCCGGTTGGCGGTCGGCCCGCCGTTCTACCAGGGCGTCACC
>NZ_JBSFVR010000474.1:0-4913 GCF_053592415.1 Streptomyces sp. NPDC002690
TGCCCTTCCTGGGCACCCTGACCTACAGCGGACCGGAGGGGGAACACACCGTGCGGCGCAGCAACTCCGCTCAGCGCGTCCGAGCGCTGTCGGGCCGCGGCAATCAGGCCAAGACTCAGGATCACGCTGCCGGCGAACGCCGAGCCTGCGACGAGGGCAGCGTCGGCTGCTCGTGTTCCGGTGCGCGTCTTCAAGATGAAGGCCGCTAACGCGACGACGACAGAGAACAGCAGGACGACGAGAAGCCACGCGAGCCTCGCCACAGGGGGCAGGCCACTCATCGGGAGGTCCTTCCGGGGAAGGTGCCGGCTGAGGCAGGCGCGGTCGGGCCTTGGACGGCGACACGTCCGACCAGTTGCTCGGCAAGGTCCCTGCGCACCTGGGTCGCTGCCCGCGCGACCTCCAAGTGCCTGGCAATCTGCTCGTCGAGTGCCCCGAGTGCCCCGGCAATGCGCTTCTGCTCGGACCATGGGGGCAGGTGCACCGGCAGCGTTCCGAGGTCGGCCTTGCTGATGGAAGGGACTGTGGTCTTCTCGGAACGGCTCTTGATCCACTCGGTGGTCCGTGAGAGGGAGAGGTAGGCCAGCAGATAAGCGGGGCAGACCTCGGGCGCGAACCGGTGAAGACGGATCAGATTACTGCCGAACAACCAGCCGACTTGGTGCGTTCGCACCTGCGCCACGGGCCCCACCGTGCCCGTTCGAGCACAGAGGATGTCTCCGTCCTGCAGGGCGAAGCGCCTCAACCTCTGCTCTCTGTCGTACGGAACAGCCGTACCGCGCGCATCGGCAACCAGGCGATCGCGCAGGTGCTTCGGCTGGACGACCGGCACCACACCGTCGGGTACGTAGGCGTCCTTCGGCAACAGTGACGGAGAGGGGCCGGCTTGGAGATCGCACAACTCGCCAAGGCTTCGCCACTCCCAGTCGTCCGGTGCGTCATCGATCAGCAAACCGAGCCCGCCGTCGAAATGCCGGAAGCCGGCAACTTGGGAGTCGGCCAGGTCATCGGCCCGCCCCGCCTCCTCCCGGGACCTCAGCAGAGCGCCGTAGGGATCCGTCAGCTCTTCCACGCCTGCGTGCGACCGCTTCGCGGGGCGCGCGTAGTCGGCAGGACGCAACGACGAGCCTGCCGCGTTGACGGCGTCTCGCCGGACTGCCGCGCAAGGAAGCCGGGAATCCGGGAGGACCGCCGCGTCGTTTCCGCCCGTCCCACGCCACGAGTGATAGGCAGCCGCGATGAGCGCACAGTCGTCAGCCTCCAGAACGGACAGCTTCCTGGACACCTTGGTCGCCAGGCCGGAGGCGTCGATGAACAGGACTTCTCCCGAATTCCGTTCCTGCGCGTCTGACCTCAGGATCCAGACATTGACGGAGATCATGGTTGCGCTGAACATCTTGGCCGGCAGCGCGATGACGCATTCCAGGGCTCCGCGATCCACCAAGGCGTGGCGAATGCGCTGCTCCTTGAGGTTGGAGGACGTGGCAGCGCTGTTGGGCATGAGAACGGCTGCCCGGCCACCCTCATTGAGTGACATGACCGCGAGCTGGGGCCACGCCAGGTTGGCGTTGGACACCGGCGGTTCACCGTAGGGCCACCGGTCGGCATCAACCGGCACCGCGGAAACATTGAACGGCGGATTGGTGAGAACGAGATCCGCCCGGCGGCGCTGGGACCCCTCCGTCCAGGGGCGGGTCGCGCCCGCAAAATTCAGCCATTCCGGACGAGCTCCGTGCACCATGAGATTCATGGCCGCGAGATCGCGCGTCTCCGGATGGGCACTCCCGATCGTTACAGCCGGGATTCCTTCGCCGACCTCGTTCCCCGGCTCCGGCCTGGCGGCCAGTACCGCTGACAGGAGTTCGCCGCCTCGGCCGTTCGGGTCGTACAGGCTTTGAGCCGAAGAGCTCTTTCCGAGCAGCGACGCAAGAAGACGCGCGACACCTGGCGGGGTGAAGGCATCACGACTTCCCAGCCCGGCCTCAAGGGCGTGGTGTCCCAACAGCTCTGTAAAGCTTTCGCGCCCCGAACTTTCGATCTTGTCCAGAAGGCGGACGACAGCGTGAGGGCTGGAGGGGGTGAGGTCCTCAAGCCTTACTGCCATGGCACTGGTCACGCCTTGCGCCGCGAGACTCTGTTGGACGTGCTGCGCGACCGCGGGCAGGAACCTGAGGATGTGGGTCCCTGCCTGGTCCTGTGCGACGGACCGCCGCACCAGTGCCCATCTCCTCGGCTGGGCCCACCTCAGGTAGATGAGCGAGAACAGCAGATAGAGGAAGTTGACTCGCGCCCCTGTGCCCCAGCGCCCCTCGTCCTGCTCACGGAACAGGTCGTCGGCCGAACCGAGGTGCTCGCCGTCGGTCTCGTCGCCTGCGGTACCTCGGGCAGCCGGAAAGCCGTCCGTTTCGAGGTCCTCCACGGCTTCGGCCTCCGACGCCGCGACAAGAGCCGTCCGAGCCCGGTCGGCGTACGTGACGTCCGCCCTCTCGCCCTCCCGCCGCGCCCTCAGCGGAACCGGGCGGTCCTTGAGCCAGGTCAGCACGTCGGACAAGTGGTAGTAGTCGGTGCCCCCGGCCCTCGTAGGGCTCGGGAAGTCCGTGTACCTGCGCTCCCAATTGGTGATCGCCGAGCGCTGCACGCCGGCCAATTCGGCGATAGCCGCCCTCGACACCAACTGCTGCTGGTGTTCCGCGATTCTCATGCTGCCCCGTTCGACCGCGTGGACCGCCACTGCAGCGGGTCCGATGGCTGTGATGCTAGAGAGGGCAGCCTCGTGGCAGCAACTGCGCAGCACAGTGCTCACTAGGCCATCACTCCCGCTACTGCAGATCCGCCCTAGAGGAACAGGGACTCGTTGCCCCAAATCACCCCCTTCATAAGCCCACATAACAGCCATATAGCTCATCTCTCCAGCTCAGGTATATGACTCATTCTGTGAAGCCCATCAACATAAATCGACACCTCGGCCCGGGCCGGGTACCCCCGGCCCGACATCGCACAGCGCTGCCTCACCAGCGATATACTCGGTGCCACAGTTGATATATCGGGAGGTTCTCAATGAGCCGTACAGTGATCGATCTCGACGACCAACTGCTGGCCGACGTGGCTCAGGCGCTGGGGACCGGCACCAAGAGGGAGACGGTCAACACTGCTCTGCGCGAGGTGCTCGACAACCGCCGACGGGCTCTCGCGCTCACTCGGCTGCGGGCCGCAGCGAGCGAGGGCGCGTTCGACCTGGATGCCTTCGAGGACAAGAGGGAATACCGGCGGTGAGCGCGGCACAGTTCCTGATCGACACCAGTGCGCTCGCCCGATTCTTCCGGGACGACGCCGAACAGTACGGATGGGATCAGGCCGCCGCAGCAGGGCTCATCGCGACCTGCCCCATTACCGAGCTGGAGTTCTTCTACAGCGCCCGCTCCGCCGCGGACCGTGCGCACGGCATCGAGGACATGCGGCTGCTGTTCGGCTGGGTACCCGTCGATGACCGCGCGTACGACCGCGCCTGGCAGGTCCAGGAATTGCTGACTCAACGCGGTCAGCACCGCAGCGCGGGAGCTGTTGACCTCGTCGTCGCCGCCACGGCGGAACTCCAGGGGCTGACCCTCCTGCACCGCGACCACGACTTCGAATGTATCGCCGCGGTCACCGGTCAAGCCATGCAGTGGTACGGCCCGGTATCCGGTAAATGAACGAGCGCCTGGTCTCGGTTCCGGTCTTCTTCGCAGATGTTCACCACAGTTCACCGAGCCTGTAGCCTCCGAATCCGCCACAGGTCCAGACGCCCGTGACTGTTCCGGAACGGCCGAGCGCGGACTTGGAAAGCGTGTTGGGGACAACGCCTCACGAGTTCGAATCCCGTGTCCTCCGCCATTGCTCTCACCGGGCAATACGTCAAAGGGCCCCGCAGCTCGCTGCGGGGCCCCTCGACGTACGTGTGGTCACTCCCGCCGGCAGGCCCTCGTGGGCCTGCCGGGTGCCGGTCATCCCAGCGCGAACTTCTGCGCCGCGGAGCTGTTGCAGTCCCAGATCTGGAGCCGGGTGCCGTTGGCGGTCGCGCCGTTCGGGGAGTCGACGCACCGGCCGCTGGTCGGGTTCTTCAGCGAACCGTCACTCTGCTGCACCCACGACTGGTACCCCCCGGAGTTGCAGGTGGCCAGCTGGAGTTGGGTCCCGCCGGCACTGTTGCCACCCGCGATGTCCAGGCACTTGCCCAGGGTCTGCAGCGTCTGGCCGCTCCAGGTCCAGTGCTGGTCCTTCGCCGCCGACTGGCAGTCCCACAGCTGGACCGCCGTACCGTCACCGCCGTTGTCGTCACCCGCGACGTCCACACACTTGCCACCCGGACCGAGGATCCGGCTCGCGATGGTGAACTTCTGGGCGGCGGAGCTGTTGCAGTCCCAGATCTGGAGCCGGGTGCCGTTGGCCGTCGCGCCGTTCGGGGAGTCGACGCACCGGCCGCTGGTCGGGTTCTTCAGCGAACCGTCACTCTGCTGCACCCACGACTGATAGCCCCCGGAGTTGCAGGTGGCCAGCTGGAGCTGGGTACCGCCGGCACTGTTACCGCCCGCGATGTCCAGGCACTTGCCCAGGGTCTGCAGCGTCTGGCCGCTCCAGGTCCAGTGCTGGTCCTTCGCCGCCGACTGGCAGTCCCACAGCTGGACCGCCGTACCGTCACCGCCGTTGTCGTCACCCGCGACGTCCACACACTTGCCACCCGGACCGGTGATCGTCCGGCCGGTCGTCGAACCGCTCGAACCGGGGGCCTTGTTGTACACGGCGACCGAGTCGATGATCAGCTTGCCGCCGGAGACCGTGGCCGCGTTCGGGCCACCGCCGAAGGCGTCCGGGAAGCCGCCGCCGATCGCCAGGTCGTAGATGATGTAGAACGGGTGGTCGATCGCGTCGGCCCA
>NZ_JBSFVR010000475.1:0-4883 GCF_053592415.1 Streptomyces sp. NPDC002690
TCCCCGGCCACCCGGTCGACCCCGACGACGTGCCGGCCGACGCCGTCACCTCCTCCGGCTCCGGCCTCGACCCCGACATCTCCCCGGAGTACGCGAAACTCCAGATCCGCCGCGTCGCCGAGAAGAACCACCTCCCGGTCGACCGGGTGAGCAAGCTCGTGGACGACAACACCAGCGGACGCATCATCGGCTTCATCGGTGAACCCCGCGTCAACGTCCTCAAGCTGAACATCGCACTGAAGAAGCTCGCCGGGGGGTGACGGGTCCTGTCGTCAGGCCGTACGGCGGTCGGCCTCGGCCACCTCGTTGATCTTCCCGAAGGGGACGTGGACGCTGGGCGTCGTCTGCGAGGTGCTGACCAGGTGGGTTTCCTGGTCGTCGAAGAATATGTGCGGTCGGAGGATCTTCATGATCTCTCCCTTGTCGATACCGCCGAGGAAGAACGCATCATTGACCCTCAGGCCCCACCGCTTGAGGCTCGTGATCGCACGCTCGTGGGCGGGTGCGTTCCGCGCGGTGACGATGGAGACGTGAAGGCGGATCCGGTAGTCGGGGTTCCCCCGCCGCACCTCCTCCTCACGCTGCTGGATGCGGTACACGCCGGCAAGGAATTTCTGGAGCGGACCGGCGTCGTGCGGGACCGCGGCGTTCCTCGTTTCATGGGCGCGGAATTCTTCGATTCCGCCCGTCTGGTACACCTGCTCCGACTCGTCGCCGGCGAGTACGCCGTCGAAGTCGAAGGAGATGCGCAGGTCGTCGTCCTCGGCGTCGTCCTCGTGCGGGGCGCCCAGGACATGTCCGGCCGGCAGGCCGGACGAGACGGCCTCGCGGACGTCCCGCTCGTTGGCCGAGAGGAACAGCGACATGTTGAGCGCGGGCATGAAGTTGTACGGCGAACGGCCCTGCCGGAAGATGGCCCTGGATATCGGCAGCCCGCGGGACTTGATGGAGCTCATGACCCGCAGACCGGTCTCGGGGTCGTTGCGGGACAGGACGATCACTTCCACCAGGGGGTCTTCGGCCTCATTCAGATCGTTCAGCGACAGCAGACGCCGGATGAACGAGAAAGCCACTCCCTGCGGGAGCACGTCGTCCCGGTGCTTCTCCTGGTAGCCGCGGTAGGCGTCCTCGCCCTGCTCGCGGAAGATGGCGTCCGACTCGGTCAGGTCGAAGAGGGCGCTGGACGCGATCCCGACGACGAGCCGGTTGGAAAGTTCGTAGGCCACAGCAACCCCTCGGTCGGTCCGCTCCTGGTTCGTCGCATCTTCGCACCAGGTGCTTTCCGCTCCTCCCCCGCCCGGGCGGAACCGCCACGGACGACCGGGTCGGCCCCGCCCGCTCAGGGGCGGGCGGGGCGGGACGGGCGCCGCTCAGGCGGGGACGGACACGGCGCGGGTCGCGGACAGCGCGGCCAGAGCGGCCACGATCTCGTCGCTCCTGGTCTTCGCGTCGCCGAAGAGCATGGCGGTGTTCTCGCGGAAGAAGAGCGGGTTCTGCACACCGGCGTATCCGCTGGCCATGGAACGCTTGAAGACGACGACGTTCGCGGCCTCCCAGACCCGCAGCACCGGCATGCCCGCGATCGGACTGCCCGGGTCGTCCATGGCGGCCGGGTTGACGGTGTCGTTCGCGCCGATGACAAGGACGACGTCGGTGCCGGCGAGGTCGTCGTTGATCTCGTCCATTTCGAGCACGATGTCGTACGGCACCTTGGCTTCGGCGAGCAGCACGTTCATGTGGCCCGGCAGACGGCCGGCGACCGGGTGGATGCCGAACCGCACGTCGACACCCCGGGCCCGCAGGGTGCGGGTCAGCTCGGCGACCGGGTACTGCGCCTGGGCCACCGCCATGCCGTATCCAGGGGTGATCACCACCCGGGAGGCACCGGCCAGCAGTTCGGCGGTCTCGTCGGCGTTGGTCTCGCGGTGTTCGCCCTGTCCACTGTCGCCACCGGCTGCGGGCGCCTCGATCCCGAAGCCGCCCGCGATGACGGAGACGAAGGAGCGGTTCATGGCCTTGCACATGATGTACGAGAGGTAGGCACCCGATGAGCCGACCAGCGCGCCGACGACGATGAGCAGGTCGTTGTCGAGCAGGAAGCCGCTCGCGGCGGCCGCCCAGCCGGAGTAGCTGTTGAGCATGGAGACCACCACGGGCATGTCGCCGCCGCCGATCGAGGCGACCAGGTGCCATCCGAACAGCAGCGCGATCGCGGTGACCGCGATGACCGGCCAGAGCGCCGGTCTGGCCACGAAGACGACGGTGAGGACCACGAAGGCGAGCAGCGCGCCCAGGTTGAGGAGGTTCTTCCCGGGAAGCACGAGCGGGGCGGACTTGATCCTCGCGCTCAGCTTGAGGTTGGCGACGATCGAACCGGTGAAGGTGACTGCGCCGATGAAGATACCGACGGAGACCTCGGCGTGATGGATGCTCAGGAGGCTGCCGGAGAAGCCGCCTTCACCGTTGCGCTCGACCTCGATGTAGGAGGCCCAGCCGACCAGTACCGCGGCGAGTCCGACGAACGAGTGGAGCAGCGCGATCAGTTCGGGCATGCCGGTCATCTTGACCACGCGGGCGCGCCAGAGACCGATGACGGCCCCGACGGCGAGGGAGATCGTGAGGACGAGCGCGGTCGTACCGCGCACCGAGCTGTCGTGGAGGGTCAGCCCGATGGTGGCGGCCAGGGCGACGGCCATGCCGGCGACGCCGTACGTCCAGCCCTGCCGTGCCGTCTCGTGCTTGCTCAGCCCCGCCAGGGAGAGGATGAAGAGCAGGGCGGCGACGAGGTACGCCGCGGTGGAGATCGAGGCTGCGGACACGTCAGTTCCCCTTGCTGAACATGGCGAGCATGCGGCGCGTCACCGCGAAGCCGCCGACGATGTTGACGGAGGCGAGCAGGGTCGCGAGTCCGGCCAGCGCCTGGATGGTGTGGCCGCCGAGCCCGACCTGGACCAGCGCTCCGACGACGATGACTCCGGAGATGGCGTTGGTGACGCTCATCAGGGGCGTGTGGAGGGCGTGGTGGACCTTGCCGATGACGTAGTAGCCGATGACGATCGCCAGGGTGAGCACGGTGAAGTTCTGCGGGATCGGATCCGGGGCGAAGGCGATCACGAGCCAGAGCAAGGCGATTCCGGTGAGGACGAGCGCGAGCTTGGCCGCGGCGGGCAGGGCCTTCTTCGGCGGCGCCGGGGCCACCGCCGCGGCCGGTGCGGTCGCGGGGGCGGCGCTGACCTGGACGGGGGGCGGTGGCCAGAGTTTCTCGCCCCGTCCGTCCCCGGTGGCGCGGACGACCGTGATGCCGCGCTGGACGGGATCGTCGAGATCGAGGACGGCCTTGCCGTCCTTCTCCGGCGTGAGCAGCTTGAGCAGGTTGACGAGGTTGGTGCCGTACAACTGGCTCGCCTGGGTGGGCAGGCGGCCCGCCAGATCGCCGTAACCGAGGATGGTCACGCCGTTGTCCGTGACGACCTTCCGGCCTTCGACGCTGCCGGCGACGTTGCCGCCCTGCGCGACGGCCATGTCGACGATCACGGAGCCGGCCTTCATCGAGGCGACGTCCGCCGCGGTGATCAGTGCGGGCGCCGGGCGCCCGGGGATGAGCGCGGTGGTGATGATGATGTCGACGTCGGCGGCCTGGGTCGAGTAGAGCTCGGCGGCGGCCCGGTCGTACAGGTCCGAAGTGGCCTTGGCGTAGCCGTCGCCGGACTGCTGCGCCTCCTCCTCCACGACGACCGGGAGGTACTCGCCGCCGAGCGATTTGACCTGGTCGGCGACCTCGGGGCGCGGGTCGGTCGCGCGTACGACGGCTCCGAGGCTGGAGGCCGCACCGATCGCGGCCAGGCCGGCGACGCCGGCTCCGGCCACCAGCACCTTGGCCGGCGGGACCTTTCCGGCAGCGGTCACCTGGCCGGTGAAGAAGCGGCCGAATTCATGTGCCGCCTCGATCACCGCACGGTATCCGGCGATGTTGGCCATGCTGGACAGCACGTCCAGGGACTGGGCGCGGCTGATGCGCGGCACGGCGTCCATGGCCAGGACGGTGATGTCCCGTTCGGCCAGGGCGTCCACGAGCCCGGGGTTGAGTGCCGGGGCCAGGAGGCAGACCAGGTAGGCGCCGTCTTTCGGCTTGTCGACGTCTTCCGGTGAGGGGCTGTTGACGCGCAGGACGACGTCCGCGCTCCACGCCTCGTTCGCGGTGCCCACGGTGGCTCCGGCCTCGGTGTACGCGAGGTCGGTGAAGGCGGAGAGCTCGCCGGCTCCGGACTCGACGACCAGTTCGTAGCCGAGGGCGATGAACTGTCTGACGGTCGTGGGTGTCGCGGCCACACGGGTCTCCCCGGTCGGCTCGCGGGTCACTCCGATGCGCATGGATAAGGGCTCCTTCGGGAACGTGGGCCGCCGTGCAGGGTCTGAGAGGGGCGGGGGTCTGATGCTGCCCCGTTCAACCGGGGTGACACCAGACCTTGTTCGGGCGTGGATCGGCACACGGGGAGCGGGTTGACGGCCGTACCCGTCGAGCGGTAGATCGCCGACGGCGCGGCGGGCGCCACCGGACCGACGGGATCGATGCGGACGTGTGACGGCGCTGTCTGTCCGCGGCCGTTGTGGCGATCGAGCGGATACGGTTTTCCGCCCGCACCGTGAACCGATGGTCCTCCGCGTCCGTAGAGCTGTGAGGACGTGTATCCGTGCGGTCGGGAGGCACGGCGACGACTTCGTGTCCCGCTGTACCGCCCGAGCAGCGGGGCCGGGGGCCTCCTGAGACGTGCTGCCCGCTTCGCAGTCGCGGGGTCCGGGCGGCAGGACCGCAGGGGGCCGATCCGGCGCCTCGGCTGGTGCACTGTCCTCGGGCACGGAGAGCGGCCCGGCGCGCTGCGGAG
>NZ_JBSFVR010000476.1:0-4860 GCF_053592415.1 Streptomyces sp. NPDC002690
GGAGCATCCGGGTGTACGGGTGGCGGGGCTCGGAGGTCAGGACCCGGGTCGGCGCCTTCTCGGCGAGCTTCCCCGCCGCAACCCGCCCGTAAAACCCGGACGGTGACGAGAAGTCAGCCGGTGCGATGCTCGGGAGCATCCCCGGCCGTGCCCACGACGACGAAGTGATCCAGTGTCCCCGTGACGGTGAAAAGCCGCCGCACCTGCGGACGCAGCGGACCGGCGATGATGAACGCCCGCCCCCGGAGCCGGTGTCCGCGCTCCGCCATCAGCAACTCGTTGAGCAGTCCGCTGTCCCCGAAGGTGACACCGGACAGATCGACCACCGTTGCGGGCAGATCGGCCTCCGCCGCCTCCAGCCAGGCGGCGGCGAGGAGGTCGCGCTCCGCCTGGTCGACCGCGCCGGTGACACCGATCACGAACACGTCCGGTTGTCTCGCCACCCGCACGGTGGCACCTTCGTCCCAGGTCATGGCCCCTATTTTCACAGGACCCGGACGCCGCCCCGACAACACCCCCCGGATGTGCGGGTGGAGCGATTCGGCCCGTGCGACCGGCAGGTGAGCCGCACGGGCGGGACCGGTCCGAGGGCCCGTCAGGGGCGCAGGACCAGACGGATGGGGTCGCCCTCCTTGCGCTCCAGACGGGCCACCGCCTCCGCCGCCTCGGCCAGCGGCAGGGTTCCGCTGATCGAGCCGGAGAAGTCCAGCCGACCGCCTTCGACCAGCCCGAGGAGCTGCGGGAGGGCGACCGGCATGTCGGAGCCGTAGTGGCCGAGGATGCGCTGCTGGAGATAGCTGAAGCGGGTTCCGTGCGTGACCGTCAGGGGCTTGTCGGTGAGGCCGACGAGGACGAGCCGTCCCCCCTTGGCCAGGGCGGTCAGCGCCTGCTCGCGCACGGCCGGCACCCCGGCGAAGTCGAAGGCCGCCGCGAGGCCGGCTCCCCCGGTGACCGCGGCCACTCGCTCCGCCAGGTCCGGTGCGGCCGAATCGAGCACCAGGTCGGCACCGGCGGCGAGCGCCCGCTGCCGGGCGGTCGGGTTCGGGTCGACGGCGACGATCGGGTACGCGCCCACCGCGCGCAACAGCTGCACCGCGTGGATTCCCAGACCTCCCGCGCCCCACACGCCCACCGCCTCGGCGGGCCGGACCGCCGCGGTGGCGGTGATCGCACCCCACGGGGTGGACACCGCGTCCGGGATGATCGCGCCCTGGTCGAACGGGATGGCGTCGGGCAGCAGCGTCAGCGCGTCCTCGGAGGAGAGCGCGTACTGGGCCCAGCCCCCGTCGTAGTCGACACCCCGGGTGTGCGTGACTCCGTCGCGGGTCTCGCCCGCGTACAGCACCACCCGCTGACCCGGCACCCAGGACGTGACGCCCTCGCCCGCTTCGGCGATCGTGCCGGACACCTCGTGACCGAGGGTGACGGTGTCGCCTTCCAGTAGCTGCGGGGTGAGGCTGCCGCCGATCAGGTGCACGTCGGAAAGGCACACTCCGGCCGCTTCCACCTTCACGAGCACCTGTCCGGGACCGGGCTGCGGCCGGGGCACCTCTTCGACGCGCAGGGTGCGGCTCGGGACGTGCAGGCGCGCGGCGAGCATCTGCTCCATGACATGACCTCCAAAAACGACTACTGCCTCGACGGCCACCGGTATAACGCAGGTCGTCTTGCATTAGACGTTACGGCGATCCGGAGGGTCAGTGCAAGTGGAGTTGCTTTAGGCTGGCGGTATGACCACACCCCGCCCCGCCGCCCCACCGCTGCGCCGCCGCGGGGAGAACATGCGCAGAGCCGTACTGACCGCCGCCGTCGAGATCCTCGCGGCCGAAGGACTCGCGGGCGCGACCGTCTCCGCCGTCGCCCGGTCCGCCGGAGTGCACGAGACGTCGATCTACCGGCGGTGGAAGACCCGGGAGAACCTCATCGCCGAGGCGCTCGTCGCCGAACTCGACGCGGCCGTACCCGTCCCGGACACCGGAGACGTGCGGAAGGACCTCACGACGTTCTTCGTCTCCCTCGTCCGGCTGCTGCGTACCCCCCAGGGGCAGGCGCTGCTGCGGCTGAGCGTCGAACGGGACGACACCCTGGAAGACCGCCGGGGCCCGTACTGGAAGGACCGGCTGGAGCGCGGGACCGTCATGGTCCGGCGTGGCGTCGAGCGCGGTGAGCTCGCCGGCGACACCGATCCGGGCCTGCTGGTGGAAGCGGTCAGCGGCCCCCTCTTCGCCCGCGTCCTGGTGAGCGACGCCCCGCTGGACGAGGGGCTGGCGGAGCGGCTCGTCGCGCTGGTGCTCGACGGTGCGCGACCCTGAGACATTCCGCGGGCGGGGCCGGAGCGTTCGACTGCGTGCACGTGTGGAGGACACTGCCGCCGGACTGCGACGACTGATGTGGACGCGGAAGGCATGGTGTTACGCGGGTTGCCCGCGCCCGCTGTGCCCGACGGTCCCCCGAGGGCTGGAGCCGGAACGCCCCGGGCCCCGGACACGCCGGTGACCGGCCCGCCGGAAGTATTCCGACGGACCGGCCACCGAACGACGGACGGCCCCGGCGATCAGGACCTCCCCCTGTCCACTCGACTCACGGCGCCCAGGGGGCGTCAACCGACCACGTGGTGTCCTCGGTGAAGGAGGCCGCGTTGTCCCAGGCGTTGGTGCCGCCCGGAGTGGCCAGCCACACCTCGGAGTTGATGTGGCGCATGTAGCTGCCGGGCAGGTTGACGCTCGACAGACGCACCCCGCCCGTCCCCGCGACCGCGCACCAGGTGGCGTCAGCCTTGAAGAGGGCCGAGCCGTCGCTCGCGTCCCTGCGGACCCGGAAGTTCTGGTGCCGCAGGTACTCGCCCGGGTAGTTGCGGGATTCGAAGGAGTAGCAGTTGCTGTTCGCCAGCCCCGCGACCACCTTCCAGGTGGCGTCGTTCTTCAGCAGCGCGGTGCTGTTGGCGTCGACGACCGCCGTGTACCCGAGCCCCTCCGAGTGGCGCAGGTACTTGTTGGTGTAGCCGGGGGTGGTGACCCGCAGCGACTTGTAGCCGCCGGTGGGCAGCGTCACCGCCGTCGTCCCCGCCTTCGAGGCGGCGATGAGGGCCTGGTTGGCGGCCTTCACCCGGGCGGTGTCCACCTTCACGACCTGGCGGTCGTAGGTGAGGAGGCCGTTGGCCTCGTTCTCCACGTCGGTGATCTCCGTGTAGACCGAGGCTGAGAGCCCGGCCGGCAGCTGACCGATCCGGATGCTGTCGATCAGCCCCACGAAGCGGTTGTTGAGGGCCGAGACGCTCGCCTGGTCCTCGTAGCTGAAGCCGCCGCCCGGGTACCACTCGTGGCCGGCGACCTTCCAGCCCAGCCCGCCGAACTCGCCGAGTACGGCCGCCCGCGTCGCGGAGGGCGCGGTGTTCCCGGGGCCGACGTAGTTGTGGTTGTCGACGACGTCACCGTTGCCGCCGTCCACCGCTCCGCAGCAGTTGACCCCGCTCATGTTGTCGACGAGGCGGGACGGGTCGTACGCCTTGACGTCGTTGGCGATCCTGGCCTGGTCGTACTGACCCCAGCCCTCGTTCTCGTTCACCCACAGCACCAGCGACGGCGAGCTGCGGTGCTGGTCGATGATCGCGTGGTACTCCGCCTCCCACTGCGTCCGTGCCGCGCTGTCCGGAGACTTGCCGGTGTCCATCGCGGGCATGTCCTGCCAGACGAGGAGCCCGAGCTTGTCGGCCCAGTAGAACCAGCGCTGCGGCTCGACCTTGATGTGCTTGCGGACCATGTTGAACCCGAGGTCCTTGTGCGCCTGGAGGTCGGACTTGAGCGCCGCGTCGGTCGGCGCGGTGTAGATGCCGTCCGGCCAGTAGCCCTGGTCCAGCGTGCCGGTCTGGAAGACGAACTTCCCGTTGAGGACCGGGCGCATGATGTTGTCCACCTTGGCGAGCCCGATGGACCGCATCCCGGTGTAACCGCCCACCGTGTCGGTGACCGCCGTGCCGTCGAGCAGCTCCGTCTTCACGTCGTACAGGAACGGGTCCTCGGGGGTCCACAGGTGCGTGTTCGGCACGGGCACGGAGACCTCCGCGCCCACCACGCCCGTCGCGGTGCCCACCGTCGTGCCGCCGGTGGAGACGGTCACCCGGGCGCTGCGGCCCGAGGCACCCGCCGCCTGCACCTTCACCCGCAGGGTGCTGTCACCCAGGCTCGGGGTCATGTCCAGCCGGGTGACGTGCGCGGTGGCCACCGGCTCCAGCCAGACGGTCTGCCAGATGCCCGAGGCGGCGGTGTAGAAGATCCCGCCCCCCGAGTGCGGCGCCACGTCGTTGATCCGCTGCTTGCCGACGGCCTGGCCGCCGGTCTGCGTCGGGTCGTAGACCGACACCACCACGGTGTTCGTCCCGCCGTTCAGCTGCGGGGTGATGTCGTACGAGAACGCGTCGTACCCGCCCTTGTGCGCACCCACCTGCGTGCCGTTGACCCAGACCGTGGTCTGCCAGTCGGAGGCGCCGAAGTTGAGCTGTACCCGTCGGCCGTTCCAGTTCGACGGAACGGTGAACGTCCGCTTGTACCAGAGCTTGTCGTTCTCGGTGATCTTGCGCTTGATGCCGGAGAGCGCGGACTCCGCCACGAACGGCACCCGGATCTGCTCGGTGAACGACGCGGGCTGACCGGCGTCCTTGCCGGTCACCGCGAAGTCCCAGATGCCGTTGAGGTTCGCCCAGTCCGGACGGGTGAGCTGCGGACGCGGGTACTCGGGCAGCGGCTGGTCGACGGAGACCTGGTTGGTCCACGGCGTCGTCATGGGCGCCGTCTTCGGCGACCAGGCGGTGGCCGCCGCGGCGGCCGGAGCCGTACCGGCCCCGACGAGCGCGCCGGCCATCAG
>NZ_JBSFVR010000477.1:0-4797 GCF_053592415.1 Streptomyces sp. NPDC002690
AGCCATGAGGGATCGACTCCTAGCCGTGCGATCTCGCTTCGGTCAGACCCCGGTCCCGGCGACCTGCTCCGGAGGTCCCGTCTCCCCGTGGAACCACCACGCCGCGTCCGGGGTCCGCTCCGGCAGCGACGCGGTGGCATCCTCGCGCAGGGCGCGGTGCACCGTGGTGACCGCCTCGGCGACCTCCGTGGCCCGGTACTTGACGAAGAAGTGGCCGCCCTGGTCGATCACCGCGACCGCCGAGCGCTCGGCCAGCAGCAGCCACTCCCGGTAGCGCTCGGAATAGAAGTCGGCGGCCGGGTCGCGGTCGCCCACCAGCGACACCAGGGGTGCGCGCAGCCGTGGTGCTCCCGCCTCCACATCGGCGATCGCGCCGGTGAACCAGTCCTCCGCCGCCTGCGAGTCGCGGCGCATGTTGCCCACGATGAACGCGGTCTGATCGCGGTCGAGTTGGGAGGTGTCGACCCCCATCCCGGTGAGCCAGTTGACGTAGACCCGGTTTCCGAGCAGGGCCTCCAGGGAGGCGATCCGGCTCAGCGCGCCGAGCACGCGACCGCGCGGTCGCGCGAAGGGGAACTGCGCTCCGGCGTAGACCCCTTCGAGTTCCCGGCCCGACGCCTCCAGCAGGCGTGCCGTCGCCACCGCCAGAGCGGTGCCGACGCCGCAGTGCCCGTACACGATCAGGGGGCCCTCGACACGTTCCTCGATCTCGGCGGCGAGCTTCCTTGCCAGTTCTCCGAACGGCAGGTGCTCCTCGGTGACGCCGACGTCATGACCGGGTATCGCGACGGACCAGAGCTCGTGGTCGTCGGGAAGCAGGTCGGCGACGGGCTGGTAGACGACCGCGCTGCCGCCTCCGTACGGGACACAGACCACGGTGGCGCGCCGGCGCCCGGCAGGGACCTGGGGGGTCAGCCGGTGCAGCAGTCTGCGGGGGCCCCGGGCGTCCTCGGGCAGTTCCGCCAGCGCCGCCAGGTCTCTGACGGTCCGGCAGGTGAACAGGTCCATCACGCTGACCGGGCGGCCCCCGGCCTCCGGCAGCAGTGTCCGTGCCCGGGCCACGACCTGGGTGGCGAGCAGCGAGTGCCCGCCGAGGTCGAAGAAGTCCTCGTCCGCCCCGACCTCGTCCAGTCCGAGCACCTCGGCCCAGATCGCGGCGAGCACCCGCTCGGCGGGGCTCTCGGGTGCGAGGGCGGCTCCTGGGGCCCGGTGCAGCTCGGGCTTCGGCAGCGCCCGGCGGTCCAGCTTCCCGTTGGGGGTGAGCGGCAGGGCGGGCAGGGCGGTGAAGGAGACGGGCACCATGTAGTCGGGGAGCACGAGTTTGAGTTGTGCCCGCAGCGCCTGTGGATCGAGGCCGGCCGGTCCGTCCTCCGTGACGAGGTAGGCCGCCAGCCGCTTGTCCCCCGGGCTGTCCTCGCGTACGACGACGGCCGCCTCGGTCACGGCCGGCAGCGCGCGCAGGGCGGACTCGATCTCACCGGGCTCGATCCTGAGCCCGCGCAACTTGACCTGCTGGTCGATCCTTCCGAGGTGTTCCAGCGTCCCGTCGGGGCGGCGCCTGCCCAGGTCGCCGGTCCGGTAGAGCCGTGAGCCGGGCGGACCGTACGGGTCGGGGACGAAGCGGCTCGCGGTCAGGCCGGGTCGGCGGTGGTAGCCGAGGGCGACACCGGTCCCCCCGATGTGGATCTCGCCCGGGGCACCGGGCGGTACAGGCCGCAGCGCTCCGTCCAGGACGTACAGCCGGACGTTGTCGATCGGCCGCCCGATCGGCACCGTGTCCAGCACGCCCTCGCACTCCCACGAGGAGACGTCGACGGCCGCCTCGGTCGGGCCGTAGAGGTTCGCCAGCGCGCAGTCCGGCAGCAGGGCGCGGAAAGCACGTGCGGTGTCCGGCGGCAGCGCCTCGCCACTGCATACGACCCTCCGCAGCCCGGTGCACCGGCCGGCTCCCTCCTCGGCGAGGAAGAGCGGCAGCATCGAGGGGACGAAGTGGGCGACGGTGACGGGGACCGAACGGATCAGTTCCTGGAGATAGGCGGCGTCCTTCTGCCCGCCGGGGCGGGCCAGGACGAGACGCGCCCCGGTCATCAGGGGCCAGAAGAACTCCCAGACCGACACGTCGAACCCGGCCGGAGTCTTCTGCAGTACCCGGTCGTCGGGGCCGATCGGGTAGCTCCGCTGCATCCAGAGCAGCCGGTTCACCAGGGCACGGTGAGTGTTCGGTACTCCCTTCGGGCGGCCGGTGGAACCGGAGGTGTAGATCAGGTACGCCGGATCGTCCGGCTGCGGCCCCGCACCCCGACCCGTGGCGGGAGCGCTCCCACGATGTGCGTCGTCGTCCAGGTACAGCACAGCCGCATCGCAGACCTCGGGTACGGGAAGACCGCGCCGGGTGAGCAGGACGCGCGCTCCGCTGTCGGCGAGCATGAACTGGAGCCGCTCCGCCGGGTACTCGGTGTCCAGCGGGGTGTAGCAGGCGCCGGTACGCATCACGCCGAGCAGCGCGGTGACCAGGGCGTGCGAGCGTTCGGCGCTGACGGCGACCACGTCGCCGCGGGTGACTCCGGCCGCGATGAGCCGGCCGGCGATCCGGTCGGCGGCCTCGTCGAGTGCCGCGTAGGTGAGCGTGCCCTCGTCGCCGGTCACCGCCACCGCTTCGGGGGTACGCGCGATCTGCTCGTCGATCAGGGACACCAGGGTGGCGTCGGCCGGGAGTGCGACGTCGGTGGCGTTGAACTCCTCAAGCTCCAGCTCGCGTTCGGCGCCCGACAGGCCGTCCAGTTCGGACAGGGGCACGTCGGGGTGCTCGGTCACCGCGCGCAGCAGCCGGTCCAGGTGTCCCGCCATGCGGGCGACGTCCGCCTCGTCGAAGAGGTCGGTGTTGTAGTTGAAGGCTCCCCGCAGCCCGTCCGGCCACTCCATCAGGAACAGCTCGATGTCGAACCGCGTGCCGGCGGCCCGCAGGCCGTAGGTCTCCGCGTCCAACGCTCCCTTCGCGTCCCGCTGCTGTGCGGTCGCGTAGTTCTGAGCGGTCGCGTAGTTCTGTACGGCGAGCACGGCCTGGAACACCGGCGGCCTGGAGACGTCGCGCTCGACGCCCAGTTCGGTCACCAGCTGGGCGAACGGCAGTTCCTGGTGGGCGTAGGCCTCCAGGCAGGTCTCCCGCGTCCGCTCCAGCAGCGCGGCGAAGCCGGGATTCCCGTCGAGCCGGGCCCGCAGGGGCAGCACGTTGACGAACATGCCGACGAGGCCTTCGAGTTCGGGCTCCGGCCGGCCGGCCACCGGTGAGCCCACCGCGAAGTCGCGCTGTCCGCTGAAGCGGGCGAGGAGCACCTGGAAGGCGGCAAGCATCACCATGTGGACGGTGGCACCGTGGGCCTTGCCGAGAGCGGTGAGCCGGTCGAGCAGTCCTCGGTCCACCTGGAAGCCGTATCCGGCCCCGTCGAACGTCTGCCGGGCGGCCCGCGGCCGGGCGGTGGGCAGCACGAGGGGCTCCACGCCGGCCAGTTCCCGGGCCCAGTAGGCCACCTCTGCGGCCATCGCGTCCCCGCTCAGCCGGTCGCGTTGCCACAGCGCGAAGTCTCCGTACCTGACCGGGAGTTCGGGCAGCGGATCGGGGCCGCCCGCAGCCTGGGCCGTGTAGCAGCGCAGGATCTCGGAGATCAGGATCTCGCTGGACCAGCCGTCGCTGACACTGTGGTGCACCACGAGGAGCAGGATGTGCTCGTCGGGGGCGCACCGCACCAGAAGGGTCCGCAGCAGGGGGCCCGCCACGAGGTCGAAGGGCCGGGCTGCCGCCTCGTCCACCAGCCGTGCCGCGTGCGCCTCGTCGACCGCGTCGGCGACGGGCAGCGGAGCGGGCGCGGGCTCGGCGATCTCCAGGACGGGCCTGCCGTCGTCGGTCGCCGGGTACCGGGAGCGGAGGGTCTCGTGCCTGGCCACCACCATGTCCAGGGCGCGCTCCAGCGCCGCGTGGTCCAGTGGACCGCGCAGCCGCCGGGCCACCGGGATGTTGTAGGCGGCGGTGCCCGGTGCGTACTGCTCCATGAACCAGAGGCGTTCCTGGGCGAAGGAGAGCGGGGGTACCTCCCCGTCGTCCCGCCTGGGGACGACGGGCCGGGGCGCGGTGGTGAGGCCGGTCCGCAGCCGGCGGCTCAGCAGGGCGCGCTTGGCCTCCGAGAGGCCTGCGGAGGATGTGGTGGTTTCGCTCATGCGGGCGAACCGGTTCCTTCCAGGGAGTCGTCGCCGGCGGACAGGAGGCTCGCGACCTCGTCGTCCGTGAGGGCGTCGATTTCGGCCACCAGGGCGGCTTCCACCGCTTCGGCGAAGGCTGCGGCCGTCCGGTGTGTGAACAGGGTGCGCAGGGGGACGGTGAGTTCAGCGGTCGCCCGGATCCGGGCGATCACCCTGGTGGCGAGCAACGAGTGCCCGCCGAGGTCGAAGAAGTCGTCCATCGCCCCGACCCGGTCGATGCCGAGGACCTCGCGCCAGATGTCCGCGACGAGTTCCTCCGCCTCGGTGCGCGGGGCCACGTACGCCTCGCGCAGCGCGGGGCGCTGGTCGGGGGCGGGCAGGGCGGCGCGGTCGAGCTTCCCGTTGGGGGTGAGCGGCAGCCGCTCCAGGACGAGTACGGCGTTGGGTACCAGGTGTGCGGGGAGGGACGCGGCGAGCGCGGCACGCAGGGCGGAAGGGTCGAGGATCTCGCCGGAAGGAGCAGGCGGGGCTTGGAGCCGAAGTAGCCCGAGGCGCCGATGGCGAGCAGGGTGACGAGGGCCGAGTAGGCGATCAGCGGCGGGG
>NZ_JBSFVR010000478.1:0-4744 GCF_053592415.1 Streptomyces sp. NPDC002690
TCCACGGTCGGGTACCCACACCCTCACGAACGGCCGAATCATCACACCGGTAACGGCCTACCAGGACGATTCAGCAAGATCGTGTTACGAGCTCTTAGGCTGCGATTCCTTGCTTCCATGATCCCTCCAGAACGGAGTCCGCCCTCGCCTGGCATGTTGGCATGCCCTTGTCGAGGTTGTTGCTCATGGATCAAGTTACTGCGTGTGGACGGGTAGAGGGTAAGTGCGACGCAAGGCTGGTGATGTGCCCAGTGGTTTCGGAGTGCTGCAACACCGCGTTCGGGCCGACCGGAGGGGGTGGTGGGAAATCTCCGCTGGAGCGCGAACAAGGCGTACACGCCGCAACGACAGAGATCCGCCTCGTTATTCGAAGCAGTGTTCCCTCTAGCGTGGCGGGAGGCACCCTGTCACCACCCACGCTCACCCGCACCTCCCGCCCGGACGCGCCGAGGTGCGGCCCCGGGGGTGGTGTCGGGCGGGGATAAAGTCCCTGGGTGCTGAGAAGACGTCCGCAAGTGCTGTGGTTGCTGGTCCCGTACGTGCTGTACCTGGGGGCCCTGCCGTGGGTGAACCGGGTGGAGCCCGTCGTGTTCGGGCTGCCGTTCCTCTTCGTCTGGATGCTCGGCGCGACCCTGCTGACGCCCGTCGCCGTCTGGCTGACCCGGCGGGGGGACCGCCGGTGAACGCCGCTGTCGCCACCTCCGTCTTCGCCGGCTTCATGGTGCTCACCGTCGTGCTCGGCCTGCTCGCGATGCGCGGGCGGGGCGGCGGAGGGGGCGGGCTGGCCGAGTGGTCCGTGGGCGGACGGAGCCTCGGTGCCGTCTTCATCTGGGTGCTGATGGCCGGTGAGGGTTACACCAGTTTCAGCTACCTGGGTGCCGCGGGCTGGGGCTACAACTACGGCGCGCCCGTGCTGTACGTCGTCGCGTACATGTCCTGCGGGTACGCCCTCGGGTACCTGGTCGGCCCCACCCTCTGGGGGTACGCGCGCAAGCACGGTCTGGTCGGGATCACCGACATGGTCGCGCACCGTTTCCGGCGGCCCTGGCTCGGTGCGCTGGTCGCCGTCCTCGCCACCGTCTGCCTGCTGCCGTACATCCAGCTCCAGATCACCGGCATGGGCGTGGTCGTCTCGACGATCTCCTACGGTGCGATCAGCCTGAACTGGGCCTACTTCATCGCCTTCGCCGTCGCCACCGGCTTCGTCGTGGTCAGCGGGCTGCGCGGCAGCGCCTGGGTGTCGGTACTGAAGGACGTCATGGTCATCGGGACCCTCGGCTTCCTCGCGTTCTACGTACCGGTCCACTACTTCGACGGGTACGGCCCCTTCCTGGACCGGATCGTCACCGAGAAGACCGACTGGCTGACGTTCCCCGGCCACGGCGACAGCGGGCTCGGCGAGGCGTGGTTCATCAGTACGTCGTTCCTGAACTCGCTCACCGTGGTGATCTTCCCGACCACCGTCGCCGGCTACCTCGGTGCGCGGAACGCGGACGTGCTGCGGCGCAACGCCATGTGGCTGCCCGCCTACAACGTCCTCCTCTTCGTTCCGATGCTGCTCGGCATGGCCGCGCTGTTCGTCGTGCCGGGGCTGGTCGGGGCGGAGTCGAACCTCGCCCTCTTCGAGCTCGTCACCGACTCGCTGCCCGCCTGGGCGGTCGGCGTCATCGGGGTGGCCGCCGCGCTCTCCTCGATCGTGCCCATGGCCGTCTTCATGCTGGTCATCGGCACGATGTGGGGCCGCAGCGTGCTCTCCCTCGTGCCCCGCTGGCGGCAGCGGCAGAAGGGCGCGGCGCAGATCGTGGTCGTGGTGGCCGGCGGGCTCGCGCTGCTCCTCACGTACACCGCGCCCAACACTCTCGTCCGGCTCTCGCTCATCTCGTACGAGGGGATGGCGCAGCTGCTGCCGATGGTGCTGCTGGCACTGGTATGGCGGCGGCTCACCTTCGCGGGGGCATTCAGCGGGCTCGTGGTCGGGGCGGTCGTGGTCTGCGTACTCGTCTTCAACGGCAACGACCCGGTGTGGGGCGTGAACGCGGGGCTCGTCGCCCTGGCGGCCAACCTGGCGGTCGCGCTGGCGGTGACGTACGCCGGGCCGCGCGACCGGGACGACCGGCCGGACGACGAGGTGCTCGCCCGCGACGAGATCGAGCCGGCGGCCGAGGCGACGGTCGTCTGAGTCGCCGAGGGGCGGCCTTGGACCGCCCGGTGTGATCCAGGCCATCGTGTATAACGGCTGGAGAGGTCCGCGCCCGGCGAGAGCCCGGTGGCGGACCGGAAACACGAGTGACGTGAACGGCACGAGCGGCGGAACAGGAGGAGTTATGGGCGACGCGTACGCGCGCACGAACCCGTACACCGGGCGCCTCCGCGGTTCCTTCGCGCGCCTGCTCAGGCCCGCGGGTCTGCTGCTCCTCTTCGTCACCGAGATCCTCCTCACCGAAGGCGGCAGCCTCTCCGCCGCCGTCGCGCTCGCCGCCACCGCCGCGGCGGGCTCCGCGCTCCTCGCCTGCTCGGTGATCAGCGCGCGCTGCGCCGTCCCCGTGCCCCGGACGCGGGTCCGCACCGCGCTGCGGGACCGCCGGCACCGTACGGCCTTCCTGCCGCAGCGAGATCCCGACGCCAAGGGGCGTACCCGCCCCCGCGCACCCGGCCGCGCCGTCCTCCGCACGGCCGCCGCGTAAGGCTCTCGCCCCTTCGGACCCGACACCGACGCGCCCCTCCACGGGCGCCGTCCTGCCGATCCCGTACGCAGTCCACGCGCCGCGCCCGTGACCCCGCGCGCCCGCAGGTCCGCCCTGCCCGCGCCGGCGGCCCCGCGTTCCGACTCCGTACTCCACCGGCACGACGAGACCCCTCGGAGGGCTCCCCATGTCCGCGCTCATGTCCGTTTTCGCGAGCCTGGTCGGCGCGTTCGCCGACCTGCTCCACCCGCTGTTCCAGTCGGCGTCCACCGCCGCGGCGATCATCCTGTTCACCGCGCTGGTACGCCTCGCCGTGCACCCCCTGTCGCGGGCCGCCGCGCGCGGCCAGAAGGCCCGTACGCGCCTCCAGCCGCAGATCGCCGAGCTGCGCAAGAAGCACGGCAAGAACCCCGAGCGCATGCAGAAGGCGCTCATGGAACTGCACAAGGAGGAGCAGGTCTCGCCGCTCTCCGGGTGCCTGCCGAGCCTCTTCCAGATGCCCGCGTTCTTCCTGCTGTACCACCTCTTCTCCAGTGCGCGGATCGGCGACGACGCCAACGGGCTGCTCGGTCACCAGCTCTTCGGGGCGCCGCTGGGCGAGCGCTGGCACCACGCCCTCGCCGAAGGGGGCGTCTTCGGCGGCCAGGGGCTGGTCTACCTCGGCCTCTTCGCGGTCGTCGCCGTCGTGGCCACCTTCAACTACCGGCGTACGAAGCGTCAGATGGCCCTCAACCCGGTGACACCCACCGCCGGCCCGGACGGCCGGCCGGTACCGGGCATGGGCGCGATGACGAAGGTGATGCCGCTGATGTCGTTCTTCACCCTCTTCACCGTGGCCGTGGTGCCGCTCGCGGCGGCCCTGTACGTCGTCACCAGCACGACCTGGACCGCGATCGAAAGGGCCTACCTCTACCGCGACGTACCGGCCGCAGGCGTGGCGCTGGCTCCCCTCGGCTGACCCTCGGAACACTGTGCCTGCCTGCTGTTCCAGGCCCCTGCTCACGTCCAGAGACTGAACACGTCTTGCCAATTCATCCGATGTCTAGCAGGCTGAACAGGTTTTGTGGGCTGTGCTGGGTACGGTCCGAGGCGGTCGCCGCACCGCTCCGGACCGGGCCGGCGCCCCATTCCACCCAGGCATTTCTATCCAGGGAGTGGCACCCGTGAAGTTGCTTCGAGTCGGCACGGCGGGAGCGGAGCGTCCGGCTCTGCTCGCGGAGGACGGAACACTGCGCGACCTGTCGGGGGTCGTCCCCGACATCGACAGTGCGCTGCTCGCCGACGAGCACGGGCTCGACCGGGTGCGCGCCGCCGCGGCCGACCCCGGTTCGCTGCCCGAGCTGGACCCGGCGGGACTGCGGACCGGGGCTCCCCTCACCCGCATCGGCAAGATCATCTGCATCGGGCTGAACTACCACGACCACGCGAAGGAGACCGGCGCGGCGATTCCCGCGGAGCCGATCCTCTTCTTCAAGGCGCCCGACACGGTCGTCGGCCCCGAGGACACCGTCCTCGTGCCGCGCAACAGCGTGAAGACCGACTGGGAGGTCGAGCTCGCGGTCGTCATCGGCCGTACCGCCCGCTACCTCGAATCGGCGGAGGAGGGGCTGGCGCACGTGGCCGGCTACGCGACCGCCCACGACGTCTCCGAGCGCGAGTTCCAGATCGAGCGCGGCGGCACCTGGGACAAGGGCAAGAACTGCGAGACCTTCAACCCGCTCGGCCCGTGGCTCGTGACCGCCGACGAGATCCCCGACCCGCAGGCGCTGCCGCTGAAACTCTGGGTCAACGGCGAGCTGAAGCAGGACGGCACCACCGCCGAGCAGATCTTCCCGGTCGGCGAGGTCGTCCGCTACCTCAGCCACTTCATGACGCTCTACCCGGGCGACGTCATCAACACGGGCACCCCGGCCGGCGTCGCGATGGGCCACCCGGACCCGAAGCCGTACCTGCGCGCGGGCGATGTCGTCGAGCTGGAGATCGAGGGGCTCGGACGCCAGCGCCAGGTGCTCAAGGACGCGTGACACGTCGTACGAACGCCCCGGGGGCCCCGCGCGGAC